>NZ_JBHYMS010000068.1:0-37604 GCF_042743185.1 Inquilinus sp. NPDC058860
ACAACCCCCTCCCCCTGCCCCCCTCCCGCAGGGGGAGGGGGGACTGGAATGCCTTGAGAGACCACACATGACCACCAGCATCGGCGTCGGCCTGATCGGCACCGGCTTCATGGGCGAATGCCATGCCCTGGCCTTCCGGGCCGCGCCCGCGGTGTTCCGCACCCGGCTCGGCGCCCGGCTCGAGATGGTGGCCGACATCAATGCCGGCGCCGCCCGGCGGGCCGCCGACCGCTTCGGCTTCGCCCGCGCCACCGGCGACTGGCAGGAGCTGGTCGCCGACCCGAAGGTCGACCTCGTCGCCGTCACCTCCCCCAACCTGCTGCACAAGCCGATGGCGCTGGCGGCGCTCAAGGCCGGCAAGCACGTCTATTGCGAGAAGCCACTGGCGCTGACCGCCGCCGACGCGGCGGAGATGGCGGCGGCCGCCGCCGAGGCCGGCGTCACCACCATGGTCGGCTACAACTACCTGCGCAGCCCGGCCGTCGCCTTCGCGGCGCAGCTGATCCGTGACGGCGCCATCGGCCGCGTCACCTATTTCCGCGGCGTCAGCGACGAGGATTACATGGCCGACCCGGCCGTGCCGATGTCCTGGCGCTGCCGGCGCGACCAGGCGGGCAGCGGCGCCCTGGGCGACATCGGCTCGCACATCCTCAGCGTGGCGCTGGCCCTGATCGGCCCGGTGGCCGAGGTCTCGGCCGACCAGCGCACGGTGATCGCCGAACGCCCCCTGCCCGCCGCCGGCGAGGGCCGCGAGCGCCGCGACGGCGCCGCCGCGGTCACCGCCGGGACGGCGCAGGTGGAGAACGAGGACCAGACCCACGTCCTGCTGCGCTTCGCCGACGGCACCATCGGCACGGTGGCGACCAGCCGGGTGGCCTGGGGCCGCAAGAACCACCTGGCCTTCGAGGTGTTCGGCACCGCGGGCGCGCTCCTGTTCGACCAGGAGCGGATGAACGAGCTGCAGCTGTTCCAGCCGGGCGCCGTCCCGGGCGACCGCAACGGCTTCCGCACGGTGCTGACCGGCCCGGCCCACCCGCATTACGGCGCCTTCAGCCCCGCCGCCGGCCACGGCCTGGGCTTCAACGACCTCAAGGTGATCGAGGTGGCGCAACTGCTGGATGCGATCGCCGGCGGTCCGGCGGCCTATCCGGATTTTGCGGCAGCCGCGGCGCTGGAACGGGTGAGCGAGGCGATCGGGCGGTCGGCGGCGGAGAGGCGGTGGGTTGGGGTAGGAGAAAATAGTCAGCCATTGGCTCGGCCCGATAGCCTATCCGAGCCCCTCTCATCAGCTCATATAGGTTCCGCACCACGCGGCAAGCGCCGCGAAGTCACGGAATGATTCCTCTGATCTCATTTTATGCGAACAATTCCTCCTCAATACTCGTATTCAGCTCCGAACTGCCTCGAACATTGAACCACCCAAGAGCGTTTAGGTATCTTACGGAAGACGCAACTTCGGGCTCAGGAAGCGGAGGATTTCTCTTCGCCTTCCATTCCCGCACCTTCTCCAGCACATCCGCCTCTGTTGGATCACCTTCAGCGATCAATTCCTTGGCGGCAAAATGTACCGACGCAGCTATCTCCGCATCAATCGTAGACTGGATTCTTAGAAAGAGATCAGCGACCCTCTCAACATTTGGCGTCCACTCCCTCAGCTGACTCTTGTACATATCGCGGGCATCTCTATACGTTGGTCCCGGCCTAACAACAAACATATTTCCTTTCTTTTCTTCAGTAAGGAGTCCGTTGTTCACAAGACGCGAAATTAGCTTTTTTAGACCTTCAGAGAAAGGACCATAACTTCCTTTGGTATACTCCAAGCCGGTCGGTAGCCCAGCTTCGGTCGCAAAGTAAGCGATCTTTTGGAAGGTCGTTCGACCAACCGGCCAATGATATGGCTCGCGATAGATCCTTGACACAATCCCAACCAAGGCGACCGCCGCCGCACTTATCCGAATATCATCTGGCCGAGAGCGATCAGCCTGCTGGACTCCACCTACTCCTTGAAGAAATTCAGGCGTTAGTTGATTTTCGGGCGTACCCAGCGGAGCATAAAGCTCCACAGGCACTTCGAGTCGCGACAGATGCCGATAAAGCGTTGGCCCCACCACATTCCAGTCCAGTTGGCCATTCCCACAACCAAGAGGAGGAACTGCTAGAGACGTAATTCCCCATTCTCTATAATGAGCTTCCAAATATTCCAAACCCTCCACGATATCAGAAATCCGGGAGACAGCTCTCCAGTGATCTTTGGTAGGAAAATTCAGAACCCACTTTCCCATCAAATCTTTATAAAGATAAGGCTCGCCAAGCCGAACTCGACCAGCTTTACAACGGTCAACATAATCCTTGTACATCTCTGGAAACTTACTCTTGAACGCCAGCGCGATACCTTTTCCCATGACTCCGACGCAGTTTACAGTGTTCACGAGCGTCTGCGCCCTTGACGTCATCATATCACCGATCTTCACTGTGATATTACGCATCGGCCACCCCTACTTATATCCGAAGAACAAGTCGCCATTTTCGGCGATCTGTATTTCAATCCCTAACGCCTTTATCTTCGCGCCAGCAGCTTCGCTACAAACATAGGTCCTCAGAACGAAGCTGAATGGAACGTGATGCGGCACGAGAACCTCCGCACATTTCGCAGATTTCTTTCTCCAAGCCTCCACCTGATCTGGGTCAGTCCAGTCTTTAGCAAAGGTTCGATCCCTATTTACAAGCTTCAACCCAGACACCCCAGCACCAAATCGAACATAGTTCGAAGCAGCATTCTGATCGGTCACAACAGTACCCGGAAGATCGACAACCGAGCCGTTCAGAGAGAGAACACATAAACTCGATCGTTCCGGGAGACGCTTAAAGAGCATGGGATTTCTAGCACAGACATACAAATTAACATAGTCATGAAGCGAAAGTCCTCCAGGAACAACCTTCTTCGCCCTGATTTCTTGCACCTCCGGCATCGCAATTGATGTCGACACAAGTCCCCTAACCCGTCGATTACTTAGTAGGCCGTTTTTTACAATCGACGAAAGATTCGATATCGGCGTTATGTAGTGCAGCTCTTCGAGTTCTGCTCGCTCCATGACTGGTCAACTCAGATTGATAAGGCTAACGCATTTGGCGGTCGTACCATTAGCGCCTTCCTTGCCGGAGCCATACCTCGAACGCGCGCCGAAGAAGCTCAGATTGCGTGATGCCATTTTGGGCAGCCGCAACCTTGAATTCCTTCTTAAAGCGCGATGACACACGAAAGTTGAGCGCCACGACATTGTGATGGGCGGGATCAGCCGCCTTCTCAACAACCGCGCTTTGCTCCCTTCCATCGACAGAACGATGTCGGCGATCTATCTGAACAGCCATACTTTTCGGGCTTCTCACCGATCAGAGATACGAATCACGCTTGCACGCAAGCAAGATAGCACGAAATGCATATGCAAGAATCTCGACGCAATTTTTCGAGAGGAGTGAGGAACGGGCCGGGCAGCACCGCCACCCCGGCCTCGGCCAGCGCCGCGCGCACCGCCGCCTTGTCGTCGACCACCAGCCCGAAGTGCCTTCCGTCGTCCGGCCCCTGGCGGCGGCCCTGCTGCAGCGCCAGGAACTGGTCGCCCAGGTCGACGAAAGCCATGCCTTCGGAGCGGCCGCGCAGGGTGAAGTCGAACAGCCTTCCGTAGAAGGCCAGCGCCTCGTCGATGTCGCCGACCTCGATCGCGACATGGTTGAACCCGACGGCACGGGCCTTGGGGGCGCGGGCCTTGCGCATCTCGGGCACGGCGGTGTCCTCCGGCTGCCTGGCCCGCAGGATACCGCCGCGGCGCCGGGACGGCCAAGCGGAGCCGGCCGCATGGCGATCCCGCGCCAGGGATGGTCGCGCCCGGGGTGGCCATCACCGGCGCGGGCCGGCACAGTCGCGCCCGGCAGTGGCGGCGCATCCGGCGCCGGCCGGCCGACCGAGACGCGGAGAGACTGATGGCAACGATCGTGAAGCTGGGCGCCCCCACCGGCGAGCCCATCACCGCCGACCTCGACGGCTGGCGCGTGGTCGAAGGCAAGCCGACCATGCAGACCTGGGTGCAGCACACCTCCGCCGACGGGTCGATGCTGTCCGGCACCTGGGCGGCGACGCCGGGCAGCTGGCACGCCACCTACACCGAATACGAATTCGTCCACATCATCCGCGGCCGCATCACCATCACGCCGGACGGCGGCACCCCGGTCCAGGTCGGCCCCGGCGACGCCTTCGTCGTCGAGCCCGGCTTCAGCGGCGTCTGGCGGATCGAGGAGGCCGTGCTGAAGCATTTCGACATCAAGCGCGCCTGACCCGGCCCGGCTGAAGGCCCCCGCCCGGGGGCATTTTCACAACGCTCGTCCCTCGCCGTCATTGCGAGAAGGCGAAGCCGACGAAGCAATCCAGGGGGCCACAGTGAGCGGCCCCTGGATTGCTTCGCTGCGCTCGCAATGATGGTATCGGAATTCTGAAAGGTCCCACCCCGCGGGAGGGGCCATGGCCGCTCCGGTCCCGCGGCAGGCCCGACGGGCGGCTCGGCGCCTCCACGGCAGGCCGCCGCCTAGCGCCCCTTCAGCAACTTCCTGATCTCGCTGGGTTTGCCGAGCGACTTGACGGTCGACCCGACGGTCTTGAACTGGGTCTGCAGGCCCTTGAACGCCTTCCCCGCCTCGGAAACGCTCTTCTGGACCGTCGCCACCGTGTCGCCCAGCCCCTTGAACTCCTTCTTCAGGTCGGAGGCGATGCCGTAGACCGTCTGGGCCCGGCCCTCGACGACCTTGACCCTGTGTTCCAGAGCCTCGACCTGCTTTCGCAGCTCGGCCACAGCCTGGTCGTCTGCCATTCGAGCCCCCTGTCAGGATGGATGGACGATCGCACCGAACCTCTCCGACCGTATCGGCCCGGCCCTCGCCCGGCCAATGTTCCCGCGGCATGCCGGCATGCGCGGGACGGTCATTGCCGGCGCCGGCGGTCTGCCTCTCCTCTCCATGAAAAAGAACCGTCATGGCGAGCCCCGCAGAGGCGCGGCCATCCAGCCGCACCGGCCCTGAGGTTGCGACGACCATTCGACCGGGATGCGATTCTGCTGGCTTAATTGTTCCCTATTTGTTCTAATGGGGAGATGATCGATGCTGCGATCAATGCCGGGACTCCCTCCGCCGCCTCGCCGGCCACGGACGAGGCCGACCTCGCGATGCTGTCCCGCATGGCCGCTCTCGCCGAGGCGCTGGCCACGGGCTTCCAGGCTCAAGGACTCGCCGCCCTCAAGGCCGGCGATCTCGACCGTGCCGGCAAGGCCGAAGCCGGCTTCAGCAATCTCTTCCTCGGCATCCGCCGTGCCATCGCGCTGAAGGCCAGGCTGCGCCGGCAGCGCGAGGAGGCGCAGCGCAAGGCCACGGCCCACAAGGACCGGCGGCAGGACGAGAAGAACAGCCGGCGCAAGGTCGTCGCCGAAGGCCTGTCCCGCGCCATCGCCGTCGTCAGGCCCGAGGCCCAGGAGCGGCTCACCACCGATCTCTGGGAAAAGCTGACCGAGGACGACCGCATCGATGCCGACTTGGCCGACACCGTCCTGCCGATCGAAACCCTGATCCGGCGCCTGGGCCGTCAGATCGGCCTTGCCGACAGCGCCCTCGCCTACGGCCTCGACCCCGACCGGGCGAGGGCCCTGGCGGCCGCCGCGAAGGCATGGAGCCCCGCCGTCGCACCGGCCGGTGACGACGCCGACCCGGAGGAGGAGACCGACGAGGCCGACACCGAATCCAGGTCCCTTTGCTGCATCGCCGCCGCCGATCTCGGCCTCCCGGGGGAGTCCTACCTGGTCAGGATCGACACCGGCGAGGTCTTCGACGACGACGACAATGTCATCATGAGGCTGCCCGTACCCGACAATCCCTGGCAAGCCGGTGCCAGCGACGTCATCAGGCGGGCCGCACGAGCCATAGCCGCCGAACGCGCCGTGCCGCCCGAACCAGATCCACCGCCGGACGACCCGGAGGAAGCCGAATTCCAGCACCGGGCCGCCTATGCCAAGCAGCACGGCATCACGCTGGTCAGGCCGGCCCGACTCGCGGCACGCGACGGCTGACGCCGGCGCGCGCCCGCTGCCCGTCCGAAAGCGCCGGCTTCGCCGCCGGGATCGTCGCGCCCCGGGAGGAACCGGCATGACCCCGCCTCGATCCGCCGCCCTATGCCAAAGCCGCCGGCAGCTCGGCATAGCTCGGTGCCAGGCGGCGCAGCAGGGCGGCGGCCGCGGCGTCGTCGCCGGCCACCAGCGGGTGCTGCAGCGCGCCGATCAGCCGGGCCTGGCGGTCCATGATCCGCGCCGCCTCCCCTCGCCCGATCCGCGCCAGGCAGGCGGCGGCGTCGGCGACGCGGCGGGCGCCGACCTGGACGGCGAAATGGACCAGATGGCTGCGCAGCCCGCGGTCGCAGCCGGCCTCGATCATCCCGGCCAGGCGCTCCGCCGCCTCGGCGTTGCCGATCGTGCCGGCGGGCAGGTGCCGGCCCTCCGCCATCGACAGCCACCGCCGTGCCGCCGGCAGCGAGGCCTCGATCACCTCCTCCTCCGTCACCGCCCGCAGCTGCCGGAAGCCGGTGCGCAGGGTGAAGGGCGTGGCGTAGTCGACCGTTTCGGCCCGCCAGGCGGCGACGAAATCGTCGACCGGCAGCGTGGCATAGGGATAGCCCTGCGGGTCATGCATCAGCACTTGGCCCCCGGCCAGGCCGAGGACGACGACGTAGTGGTCGGCGCCGATCGGCCCGGTCATGCCGGGCTGGTGGCGCAGATGCCCCATCTCCACCGGGCCGACCCAGACCGGCCCGTCGGCCAGCGCCGCCGCGAGCGCCGCCAGCGCCTGCTCCGCCGTGCCGCCGCGGCGCACCGAGGAGGTCCAGCCCAGCGCGGCGAGGGCGCCGTCGAAGCCGGCCTCCGGCGTCCAGCCATAGGGGTCGAAGAACGGCAGGGTGCCACCGACCAGTTGCATGCCGAAGGGGCCGCCGGCGGCGAACTCGATCACCGCGGTGGACGGCGCGCGGTCGCCGAACATCATCGCGAAGGAATTCGCATAGCAATAGGGGCCGGAGCCGATATAGGGCACATGCGTCATGGCCTCGTGCCTCTGAATTCAGCATTGACGCACAACAAGAGCAGGAAATTCAAAAAATCTGTCAACAAGAAATATCTATTTGAAAATATTCGGCCGCGGAACTGAAAATGAATTTTCTGGAATTCACGATCATGAATTTGTTTTCACCCACACCAAGCGGCCGCCGGCCATGCCGGGCACTTCGGCGCGCACCCCGGGCGGAACGCCGTTCTCGCGGATGCCGTTGTCCCGGGTGGAAGGGGCCCCGGAACCGAGGAGACGACGGTGAGCGAGAATCTGAGCCGCGCATCCCTCCCGAAGGAGCTCGAGCGGATGCTGGAGCATGTCTACCGCGAGTGGGATCGGGCCTGGTCCGAGGACGACCTCGAGGCGATGATCGCCCTCTACGCCCCCGACGCGGTGCTGGAGAGCCCGCTGGTGGCCCATCTGCTGGGCCGGCCGGACGGGGTGCTGCGCGGCCGCGACCGGATCAAGGCGCTGCTGGACAAGGCCGCTCCGCGCAAGCCCGACCGGCGCAGCTTCCACCGCCGCGGCTATTTCACCGACGGCCGGACGCTGGTGTGGGAATACCCGCGGGCCACGCCCGACGGCGAGCAGATGGATTTCTTCGAGGTGATGGAGATCGAGGACGGGCTGATCCGCCAGCACCGCGTCTACTGGGGCTGGCGCGGCGTGGAGATCATCAAGGCCGACGCCTACCACAAGGGCGGGGGCGCCTGACCGCAGGCCGGGCGCTATCCCACCGCCTCGACCGCCATCCCCGCCGCCTTCCAGTCGAGGAAGCCGTCGCGCAGCCGCCGCGCGGCGAGGCCGTGGGCGCGCAGCGCGGCGACCGCCTCGACCGACAGCACGCAGTAAGGGCCGCGGCAATAGGCCACGATCTCCTGCCCGGGCGGCAGCTCGGCCAGGCGGCGCTCCAGCGATTCGACCGGGATGTTCAGCGCGCCGGGCAGGTGGCCCAGCGCGAACTCCTCCTCCGGCCGCACGTCGAGCAGCGTCACCCCGCCCTCGCGCAGCCGCTCCACGAGCTCCTCGCGCGACAGGCCCTCCAGCCGCTCCGGCCGGCCCAGGCTGTCGGCGACCACGCCCTGGATCTCCGCCCGCCGGTGCCCCGCTTGGCGACGGAGTGCGGCGAGCAGCGGCACGATCGGGCCGCCGCCCAGCCGGTACAGCACGCGCTTGCCGTCGCGCCGCGAATCGACCAGCCCGGCCCGCCGCAGATGCTGCAGATGCTGCGAGGCGTTGGCGACGGAGAGGCCGGCGAGCTCGGCCAGCCGCTCCACCGGCCGCTCGCCCTGGCCGATCTGCTCCAGCAGCATCAGGCGATGGGCATGGCCGAGGGTGCGGGCGAGCTCCGCCAGCTCGGCAGTGATCAGGGTCTGGGCGTCGGTCATTGACAGGAGGCTAGCATCGCGCAATCAATCAAGCAAATTATTGAACGATTGCCAGTGGAAGGGCTCGACGGATGGGCGAAGGGTTGGAATTCGGGCTGCGGGCGGTGGCGATCGGGGCCGGCGCCACGGTCGTCGCCGACCTGTGGACGGCGCTGCTGGCGCGGCTGACCGGCGTGCCGGGGCTGGACTGGGCCATGGTCGGCCGCTGGGTCGGGCATTTCCCGCACGGCCGCTTCAGGCATGACGGCATCGGCCGGGCGGCGCCGGTCGCGGGCGAGCGCGCCCTCGGCTGGGCCGTCCATTACGGCACCGGCATCGTCTTCGCGGCCCTGCTGCTGGCGCTGTGCGGCCTGGGCTGGGCGCGCGACCCGACGCCGGCGCCGGCGCTGGCCTTCGGCCTCGTCACCGTGGCCGCGCCGTTCCTGCTGATGCAGCCGGCCCTGGGCGCCGGCATCGCGGCGTCGAAGACGCCGAACCCGGCCACGGCGAGGCTGCGGAGCCTGACGACCCACGCGGCATTCGGCCTTGGCCTCTATCTCGCCGCCCTGGTGACGGCGCGGCTGATCGGGGCGTGAGGGCGCGCGCATCAGGTTCGGTGCGGCCGTGTCTTCTCCAGCGGCACGGCGTTGCGGTCGCGCCCCGCGAGTTGCACCCGCCAGGGCGGGGTCAGATTCGGCAGGTGCCCGTCCCGCGCCAGCGTGGCGGCGGCCCAGGTGGTGTCGGCCAGGGCGCAGCCCTGGGCCCGCAGCCGGACCGACAACATGTGCTCGTTGAGGATCGCGACCGCCTTCTGCTCGAAGAAATCGAGCGTGCCGGCCGTCAGCTCGAAGCGCGAATGCCATTCTGTCCCTTGCCCGGTGCCGGTGCCGAGCAGCCAGTCCGCCACATAGCGCTTGTAGTTCTCGGACATCGGCGCATCGGCCCGGAACGGCGCCGCCGGATCACCCAAGAAAAGCGCGGCCCGCTGCGCCGGGCCGACCGAGACCAGCGACCCCAGCCGCCGCAGTTCCATCGGAGGCAGGAACAAGAAGGAGGAGCGGACCCAGTGCTGCGACACATCCGCCAGGAAGGTTACCGGCTCATCGTAATAGTCGATATGGCCGCAGGCGATGCGCAGCCTCGCCACCTCGGCCAGAAGGGCGGCGTCAAAGCGCTTGAGGTAGCCGGTGTAGAGCGTGTCGAAGGCCGAGGTGGCGAGGTGGACGAGGTCGTAGCCGTCGAGTTCGGGACCGACGAAGCGGAGCCCTTCGTCCCAGGCGGAGAACTCCCAGGCCGAGTTGTCGCCGCCGATCACCGTGATGCCGCCGCGTTCCGGTTCGACGCTGCCTTGCGGCAGGGCGTTGTCGATCACCACTGTTCGACGGGCAACGCCGGGCATGCGGCGACGGAAGATCTCTTCGATCCGCGGCAGAGCTGCGGCGTATTTCTCCGTTCCGTGCCGAGCCATCAGCGTCAGGACACCCAGCCCGCCCGCACCGCCCCGGCCCCAGCGCAGCACGCGCCGGACCGTTTCCTTCAAGGAAGCCGACGCTCTTCCTGTTGCACCCGGCGGCAGGGCCGCCTCACAAGCCTGACGGATTGGCCGGGGTCGCCCCGACGGACTCGGTCTCCGCCACCTTCATTAGGTACTTGCCGTAGCCGCTCTTCTCCAGCTTCCGGCCCTGGGCGATCAGCTGCTCGCGGTCGATGAAGCCCTGGAGATAGGCGATCTCCTCCGGGCAGGCGACCCGAAGGCCTTGGCGCCGCTCCAGCGTCTGCACGTAGCTGGCGGCCTCGAGCAGGCTGTCATGCGTGCCCATGTCGAACCAGGCGAAGCCGCGGCCCATCCGCTCGACGTTCAGCCGTCCGCGCTCAAGATAGACGCGGTTGACGTCGGTGATTTCGAGCTCGCCGCGGGCCGAGGGCTTCAGGTTGGCGGCGATGTCGACCACATCCGAGTCGTAAAAGTAGAGGCCGGTGACCGCCCAGTTGGAAGTCGGGTTGCGCGGCTTCTCCTCGATTGCCGCGGCCCGGCCGTCGGCGCCGAAATTGACCACGCCGTAGCGTTCCGGGTCGTCAACGTAATAGGCGAAGACCGAAGCGCCGGACGGCTGCCCGGCGGCCGAGGCCAACAGCTCCGGCAGGCCGTGGCCGTGATAGATGTTGTCACCGAGGATCAGGGCGGATGGGCCGCCGGCGACGAAATCAGCGCCGATGATGTAGGCCTGGGCCAGCCCGTCGGGGCTCGGCTGCACCGCGTATTCGAAGGTCATGCCCCATTGCGAGCCGTCGCCGAGCAGCCGCTGGAACTGCGGCATGTCGTGCGGGGTGGAGATGACCAGCACCTCGCGGATCCCGGCCAGCATCAGCACGCTGAGCGGGTAGTAGATCATCGGCTTGTCGTAGACCGGCATCAGCTGCTTGGAGGTTGCGAGCGTCAGCGGGTGCAGCCGGGTGCCGCTGCCGCCGGCGAGGATGATGCCTTTCATGGGAACTCCGAGTCCAAGGGATGATCATGCCGACTGATTGGCGGGAGGCTATCGTATAACCAGACTGGTGATGTCTTGGCCTGTCTCCTACCACGGCTGGGATTTTGAAGTAGGGTCGTTCAGGGAAAGCTGTAGATGGATTGGCACAGAGTGTTCTACAGCCGTCTGGGCGGAGGAAAAGAGAAGGTTGGCAATTCCAAACGCGTCAGACTCCGGCGCACCACATCGCGGAAGTTCTCATAAGACAGCCGGGCCTCAGCGAAGCGATGGGTCTCTACGGCCAACTTGGCCCACAACTCACGGTCAGAATGGATCTTGACGATGTGGTCGGCGAACTCATCGGGATTATCCGCGATCAATACGCCGGCGCCGCTCGCAAGATGCATGCCTTCGGCTGCGATCGAACTGATCACGCAAGGCAAGCCGTTGCAAAGGCTTGAGGCGACCTTGCCCTTTGCACCGGCTCCGATACGCAACGGGGCGATGCTGAGCCTGAGGGCGTCAAACCAGTCCTCGATCGACGGCAAGGACCCCAGATACTTCACATTGCCTTCAACGCCTTTCAGAACATGCTCCGGCAAGTTGGATCCAACGATCTGGAAGACGAGCGAGGGGTCCCGGCTCCGCACTTTCGGCCAGATATCCCGAAGGAAATACTCCACCGCGTCGATATTCGGGGTGTGCTCAAAACCGCCAACGAAACCGATGCCGACTCTCTGTTCAAACGGGTTGGAGCCGCGCCGGATATCACGCGCGAGAGGCAAAACGGCAGTGGTACAGCCTGGCACAGACGCCTGCAGAATCTCTTCCTCAGTCGAGGACACAACGAATGTCAGGTCGGACTTGGCGACCAGGGCCTCCTCGCGATCGCGCGTCCGCTCGTATGCCTTGAACATTTCCGGATCATTGGCAACCTGCGCCATCCGTCGCTCTCGGAGGAAATGGAGGTCCACGGTGTTGAAAATGATTTTGGCGTGGGGACAGTTGTAGCGGATCAGCTCCAAATATTGGCCGCCTGCTGCGACGCGAGTGAGCACGAACAGATCTACGCGCTGCCCTTGTTGCTCAATGAAGGCCTGAACATTTGGTGCATCCTCCAATCCCACCGGGCTGGCGCCAAGCGCGCGGAGCTCTTCGATATAGTATGGGTCCCGCGGACGCTTCGCTTCGACGGCGAACACCACGTGGTATCCGCACTCCAGCAGGCTGCGGACCAGATTGACCGCATCCACCGATCCAGAGTCTCGATCCGGCTCCGGCCAATGGTGATCAATGATCATGGCAACCGGCTTGGACACGCCCTGAAGACAGGGCGCCGCCTCGGAAACCGGGAGTGCCGCCGATGGCGGACGGCTGGCCTTGAGCGGATCCCGCGGGACCAGAGGGTCGGACCCGCCACCGCGGCGTCGGCGCCAGAACCGTTTGCGGAATGGCCGCCGGATCTCTCGAACGATCCTTTTCAGCAGAGACTTCTTGTTCAAACGAGCGACAAGCGCTGACAACTGGCTCTCAATCTGTGAAAGCCGAGCAACGGCTGCCCCATTGCTCTGTTGTAGCTTGCGATGCTTTTGCTCAACATCCTCCTGCAACAGGATCAGCCTCGAATCCAGCGCCGAACCAAGCCGATCGATCCCTTGCGCCACGGCCGCCAGATCGCGATTTGCGGCCGCCAGTTCCTCCCCATGGCGCCGCTGATCGATCTCAAGGCCGCGCGCTAAACCCTCCAGATTTTGAGTCGTCGCAAGTGCCTCCCCGTGGCGCTGCTGGCTGGCTTCAAGACCTTGCGCCAAGGCTGCGAGACCCTCAGAAACTTCGTTTCGGTGCGAAACCGCGAGTTTCTCCGCACGCTGCAAATTCAACTCGATGCTGCGAATCCTCTGGCTCAGCCCTTGCAGACTATCGTCGATGATGGCGGGGGGCATGAAGGGCGCCGGGGGTTGATCAGTCTTCTCGACCAGCTTGAAAACCTTCGGCTCGCAGGTCGCGACAACATTGGTGAAGAAGCCTTCCTGATCGGCATCAGTCGGCAGGTCCGCGATAAGAGAACCCACACCGCTATCCGTCAATTCGAAGACGCGATAACCGATATCGCGCAACGAATTCAGATAGCTCTCTGGCTCAATTCCGCTGACTTTACGCAACCAAGCGGGAAAGAATTCCGAAACCAGAAATGGCTTGTCGCGCTTGAGGAGGCCGAGGCCTCCAGCAAGGACCATCGCCTCGGCTCCCTCGACGTCGATCTTGATCAGATCAACTGGCTTCTCGAATGAGAAATCATCGAGGCGCCGAATCTTGACTTTGCCATAAGCGATCGCTTCAGGTTCCAATTCCCCGCGGACCAGAAAGCTATGGCCCGGATTGCGTTCCGACGGGACGGCCGCAATCTCCATCTCGCCTTCAGCATTTCCGAGAGCCACATTGTGAAAGATGCAGCGCTCCAACATGCCATTCGCCGCGACCGAGTCCCTGAGTCGCCGCATGAGGTCGAACCTGGGTTCGAAGGCATAGACACGCCCTTCGGGCCCGACCTTGTGTGCGCCTAGAACCGTGAACCAGCCAATATTGGCGCCGATGTCGACGAAACAGTCGCCAGCGCCCAATTGCGAGAGCACGAACTGCGTTTCCACCGCTTCCCAATCGTCGCGTAGTGCCCCGAGACCGACACCAAGGTCCATAAGATTGAGCCACAGCCGAAGACCATGCCGGATCTCGGCGCAAACCCAGCGCTCGGTCGAGGCCGGCAGATCGCCCAAAGTCGCGCGGCGGCGGCATTCCTCGGAGCGCAGTAGTTCTGCCCCCAGAGCTGCGAGACTCGGATAGCTCCGCCAATGCTCCAGAACCGCTTCGTTTTCGGGCTCCCGCCCGAGAACGATCCGACATGCTGAGAGGACATCTTCACGCTCGAGCATTCTGGCCTCTTTTGAGCAACGCTCTCACCGTGGGCTCCCTCTCCATCCAGGCGACGGTCCGGGAAATGGCCTCCGTCCAGTGCGTTTCAGCGCTCCAGCACAAATCACTGTGGGCACGGCGTACGTCGAGAATGTTGACGGGAACATCGGCCTTCCGCCCGGGTCGATAGATCTTGCCCGGGTGCTTCACCCCCATGGCTTGGACAGCGGCATCGATTACCTCATCGACGGTCATGCCGACGCCCGAACCGATATTGAAAATCGTATGCTTCCCCGTATAGGCCGCAGCCTTAACGAAGGCGCCGGCGACATCGTCGACAAAAACGTAGTCGCGTGTCACCGACCCATCGCCCCAGATGTCAGTGGGCTCGCCCATCAGCAATTTCAGAAGTGTCGCCGCGATCAGGCCTTGCCGGCCGAGCGGATCCTGGTAAGGACCGAATGGATTCGAAATCCTCAGGATCACGTGCTCCAGACCATAGAGATAGTTGTGGAGAAAAAGGTAGTTTTCAACCGCAACCTTATTCGCGCCATAAGCACTGATCGGGCGGGTTGGGGCCGTTTCCCTGATAGGCAATTCCTCCGGGATGCCATACACCGCGCCTCCAGACGAAGCGAATACGATCCGGCGAACACCGGCCGCCGAACAAAGCTCCAGAAGGCGGATTGTCCCGGCAACGCTTGCTTCAAGATCACTGATCGGCGCGGAATTTGATCGCTCCGGCGTGCTGCCTGCCGCAAGGTGAAAGACGATTTCCATGCCCTCGACCGCGCGAGCAACGGCCATCTGATCCGCGAAGTCGGCATGAATCCAGGGATGAGACGTTTCCGGAGCTTCAAACCGGCTCAGCCGCCCAAACCCGCGCACCTGCGCGCCTTCACGCTGCAACGCACCGATCAATGCCCGCCCCAGAAACCCCCCGCCTCCGAGAACCAGGCAGGGCACGCCGTTCAAACCGCCGGGCATGGGACACTGACCCTGGAGCGAAGATGCGCATCCATTTCCGAAACCATCCGCTCGATTGAAAACTGTCTCGCCTTTGTCGCACCTTCCTGACCAACCTTCCCGGCCAGACCCGGCGTTTCGAGGAGCCGGAGCACGGCTGCTGCCAATTGCTTGGAATCACCCTTCGGAAATAACAGGCCAGTCTCACCTTCCTGCACAATCTCCAGATTGCCGCCTATCGCCGATGCCACGACCGGAATCCCGGACGCCATTGCGTGAATTAGGGTCAGCGAGAACGGCTCGTAGAGCGATGGGAACAGGAATACGTCGTGTTGAGCGAAGACGCGCGGAAGGTTCTCCGGACTCACCCGCCCCACATACTCAACGTTATCCGTACATCCGCGCACCGCGGCCAATTCGTACAGGCTGGCGATGTATGCCTTATCCGTCGCATCTCCAACGACACTAAGCCGCCAGTCCATCTCGGGCCGTTCCTGGATCAGATCGGCGAGCGCGGCAATTGCGGTGTGCACACCCTTGATTTCAACGACCCGACTGGCGAACAGCAATCTTATGCTGCGCCCAGCTGCCGCAGGACTTCCACGAGCAGGAGCACCAACGTCTGACGCAGGCAGATCGACGCCGTTGTGGATGACTTGGCTGTTGGAGAAACTCACGCCGGCCGCGAGATAAAAAGATCGAACGAATTCTGCCCCGAAGATGGCGGAGCAGGTCTCTGGCAGGGCCTGCACATGTGTGGGCGGCTGAAGAAACGATACTTCCGGCTCAGCCCCATAGACGGTCCGCGAAAAATAGCTATGGACAAAATCCTGATTGAGTATCGAGGCCAGCCAGTTATCGGTCAGCATTACGACGACAGGCGTCCCACAACCACCGAGAAAATTGAAAAACTTCTTGTCGAGTCCGTACAGATTCCAGCAAAAAATGACGTCAGGGCGAGCCCGCCGCAGCGCCTCTTGCGCGGCGTCAATATTCCGCTCGACAATCGCATTATAACGAAACGAGGGCTGGTCAAACGGATCATAGATCGTTTTGCCGACCAGCAGGCGAAGCGCCTGGTGGATCTGCTGGCCAGGATACTCCGCAACTTTTCCGCCATAACAGCTCGTCAGGACCGACACGTCATGGCCACTCGCGGCGAGCCGTGTCGCCACATCCCAACACAATTCCTCGTAGCCGCCGATCTTATTTGGAGGAAAGAGATTCGAGACAAAAAGCGTACGCATTAGACCAAGGCCGCCACTTGCGACATAAAGTCTGAACGCCCGATCAATTCATCATCGAGTGCGCGTGTTTCGTAGCGTTTCATCTGGACAACAGCGTATTCTGCCGCTTTACGCAAGCCGTGACGATCGAGTGTATCTCGGATATCGGACATTCGAGCATCCCGAAAGCCAATATCCCCATGATATCGTTGGAAAATATAAAAGGCAATGCAGAGCGCCCATTCCGCCCGGACTTTCTGATGGTTTTCCGTGATGGTGTTGTGACTATGAAACCGGTAGCGCAGCAGCGGGCGGTCGATAAAGCAGAAGCGCAGTCGCATAGCTGCGCAACGCAACGCAAACTCAAGATCGTGAGCGTAGCGCAAAGGCGCAAACCCTCCCAAATTGGTGAATACACTGCGCCTAAGAAAGAAGTTTGACGTCGTCATTAGGTAATTTGCCTCGATCAGCGAGGAAGCCACATCCCGCCGCCGTCTGAATCCGTTTAGCGCGTCGTCGAACCAGGGATTGAGAATTTCCTTTCCAGCCCCATCCATGAAGGAGATAGAGGAAGACGCAACATCAGAACCACCGTCGAGATCGAGTGCCCGAGTGAGTGCCGCAAAACGACCCTCGCAGAATGCGTCGTCCGAATTCAGGATGGTAATGAATTCGCCAGTGGCAAGCGAAAGGCCACGGTTGATGGTCGCGTGCGCACCCCGATTCTGCTGACGAATGACAGTAACTCTGGAATCAATCTTGGAGAATTCTTCAGCGACGTCAGCAGACCGATCCTGCGACCCGTCATCGAGGATAATGAGTTCCTTGAGTACCTCCCCCTGCTCAAGAACGCTGCGGATGGCTTCCGCCACATACTTCTCGTGATTGTACAGGGGGATGATCGTCGAAACCCTGGCCTCGGACACTATGGACAATCCCTTCAAATTCCCAGAGTTGGTTTGCTTAGGCAACCCGATCCTGCCCGATCGGTGGATCTGAGCCCGCATGCTGCAGCCTGGATCGGCATCGGTTGGCCGAAGTAGGCTTGATCGGGCATCTTATGGTCAAGGCTCGCGTGAGGTCTGCGAGTGCTGTAGAGAGCCGGATATCGGCGACCTCCCTCTATCTCCGCCGCTGGCCCGAACGGTCCAGCCAGGCCAGCACCCGCCCCAGCAACGGCAACCTTTCGAACACTCGGGTCCGGCGCAGGCGGCCAAGACCCGCGACCTTCACCGCGTGCTGCCGCCCCTCTTTCGACCATCTGACGGCAAGCAGCAGATCGGCCTTGGTCATGCGGCCGGCCTCCAGAGCCTGGACATAGATCTTGCACCGTTCCGGCTCAGCGTCCTGCCGCAGCAGCCCCCGATGGACGGCCTCGACGAAAGCATCGCCCTCCAGCCGCAGAAATTCCTCCAGGGCATACTTCCGCTTGGCCGGGAATATGTCCGCTGCCGAGGTCTGTCCGAGGGGGTATCGGCGAGCCGCTTCTGCCTGGATGAGGGCCATGATTTCGTTGACATCGAGGGGCTGACCCGATGCGGTCATGCCCTCGATCCTGCGCGATCGATGCTTTCGCCGAACCGATCGGCCAGCGCGGCCCAATCATAGCACTCCTCCACCAGGCGCCGCGATGCAGCAACCCGTTTCGCCAACACCGGACCGCCGATTTCCGCCTGGAGTTTCCGCAGGGCATCAGGAAAACCATCGATCTCGCTCAACTGCAGGTGGACGCCATCCGCGACGGCCAAGCCACGTGCGCCCTGCCTCGTCGATATGACCGGCACTCCCGCAGCAAGATAATCCAGCATCTTCAAATTGGTTCCGGATCCGCCCATCATCGGATTCAAGGCGCCGTCAGCCACCCCCAATGTCGTGGCCTTGACCCCATCGTCAACCTCGCCCATCAACCCGACATTCGGTGGAATCGGCCGCCCGTCGGAATGCTTACAGACACTTCCCAGGATCAGGAAGCGCATATCAGGGCATTCCGGTGCGAAGCGAAGGATGGCATCGAGCGCATCGCAATTCGGCTTGTGTCGGCTGCCCAGGAATACGACGGTTGCGGTTCCGTCCAGCCCGAGGCGACCTTTGGCAGCCTGCCGTGCTTCCGGCCCGACATATTCGACCGTATCGAGATCGACGCCGTTCGGGATTTCGGTAATCCGCGCTTCCGGCACACCGAAGTTCTGCCGAAACGCCAAGCCGTCATCTGCCGAACAGACGATCAGGCGCTCGCTCCCATCGCAGCAGGCGCGCTCAACCCGCTCCGTCTCCGCCAAGAGTTCGCGTGCTGTCGTCGTGTCGGGCAACATCATCCGCTTCAACGTCATCTCGACATTGTGCGCTTCATACCAGATCGGCCCATCCATCAACTCGCGCAGGAGAGGGAAAAGATACGGATGTGACGCGATTGCGATTCCGGCATCAGCAACTGAGGCCCGCAAGGCCCGTCCATAGTCCGGGGTGAGGTGGATCAGCCTGGGCATCGCCACATCGGCCAGCGGAACGCCCGGCACATCGTGGGAGAGCTCCAGCTCTGCGTTGCGATGGGCCCGGGACTTCGGAATCCGGACTTCCCGAAGGCCGGGCGCGATTTCACGATCCGATGGCAGGTCGTTGGCATTGGTGACGCAAATGATCTCTACCGGCCGGGTCTCAGCCAAATGCCGGTAGAGATGAAAAATCCGGCTCTGCCCACCCCCTCGCGGTGGCCAGATCGGAAAGGTTACGGCAACGCTGATCTTGCGATGCGACACCCCGCCTCCTCAGCCGCCAGAAAAAGAAGCAGCGACAGGCCTGTTCATCGCGCTGTCTATATCGGCACCCTTACAGACTGCCGCGTACAGATCCCGCGCGGTTTCATCCCAACCGCGCAGGGTCGCGACGCGAATTCGCCCCTCGCACGCCGCAACATGGCTCGGCTCTCGGATCGCGCGCGCGATGACCCGATACATATCCTCCGGATCCTGCGGGTCGATGTAATCGGCCAGGTCACCCCCGACCTGCGGCATCGACGAGGTCTTCGAGGCGATGCAGTGCTTGCCGAACCACAGGCTTTCGCCGATCGGCAACCCCCAGCCTTCGTACAGGCTGGGGAACACGGTGAACAGGCAATGCCGGTAAAGGAAGGCCAACTCGGCGTCCGTCGGCGTCTCGGCCACCGCGACCGTGCCGCCGAGATTGCCGGTCCGTGCCAGAAGGTCGAACAGATCCTCGGTGCGCCAGCCGCGCTGGCCGGCCAGGACCAAGCGAGGCAGCCGCGGCCCCAGCTCCGACCGCAGCCGGTCCCACGCCTGGACCAGGGCACAGGCGTTCTTGCGCACCTCGATCGTGCCGACGCACAGCACGAACGGCGTCTCCGCGATCGCGCGCATGGCGGCCCCGACCGCGGCGCCGTCCGCCGCGTCGCCGGCGAATTCGTGGGCCAGCGGAGTGACCCTGGTGGGAATGCTCGTTCCGGCGGCCGGCAGGGCCTCCCTGAGATCCGCCTCGGTCTGGTCCGAAACACAGAGGAAGCCGGACACGTAGTCCGGGACGCGGTCGAGGAAACGGCGGAACTCGACCTCGTGTCCCGGCTTCGCCAGTTCCGGCAGCTTCACCGGAATGACGTCGTGGATCAGCTGGAACACTGCATTGCCCGCCGCCTTGCGCGCGGTGAGGAAGGCGATGTACGGGTCGTTGCGGAGCGTCGGCACCGGCACGAAGATGCGATCGGACGGAGTCAAGGTCGGCCGAGACAGGCGCCGGCCGAAGCCGGACGCGCGCCCCAGCCGCCAGCGCAATCGGCCGAGCTTCGCCGCCAGCCGGCGCAACGGGGTCCGATCCACCGTCCCCGCGTCGTAGGGAATCGCCATGTCGCGGACGAACTCGGCGTGGCGGGCCTCGAAGCGGTAGTCCGGATCGAGGAAGGACAGGTCGATCTCGACCACCTGCCGCAGCTTCGGATGCCAAGCGATGCCGCGGATCGCGTCCGCCCCATGCGTCGCCACCATATGGCCCACCACCCGCAGCACCACACGCTGCACGCCGGTCACGGTGGTGTGGCCGCGCGCATGCGCCAGGATCGGCGTCATGTCGCAGAAGAGACGCGATGGCCGCTCGCCCGCCGCCCGGGGGCCCATTCTATCCCGCCACCGCCACGGCCGGTCGTGCCTCGGCGTCCTCGTCGTCCGCCGTCTGCATCGTCCACAGCCGGGCGTAGAGGCCGCCGCGCTGCAGCAGTTCGGCATGGCTGCCGGTCTCGACGACCTGGCCCTGGTCCATGACATAGATCAGGTCGGCGCCGCGCACGGTCGAGAGGCGGTGCGCGATCATCAGCGTGGTGCGGCCGACCATCAGGCGGGTCAGCGCATCCTGCACCTGGCGCTCGCTCTCGGTGTCCAGCGCCGAGGTCGCCTCGTCGAGCAGCAGGATCGGCGCATTCTTCAGCATGGCGCGGGCGATCGACAGGCGCTGACGCTGCCCGCCCGACAGCCGCACGCCGTGCTCGCCGATCTGGGTATCGTAACCCTGCGGCAGGGCGAGGATGAAGTCGTGCGCCGCCGCGGCCCGGGCCGCGGCCTCGATCTCCTCCTGGCTCGCCCCCGGACGGGCATAGGCGATGTTGTCGCGCACCGTCGCGTCGAACAGCGTCGTTTCCTGGCTGACCAGGCCGATCTGCTCGCGCAGGGAGTGCTGGGTGACCTGGCGGATGTCGTGGCCGTCGATCCGGACCGTGCCGGAGGACGGGTCGTAGAAGCGCGGAATCAGGTTGAGCAGCGTCGATTTTCCGGCGCCGGAGGGACCGACCAGGGCCACCGTCTTGCCGGCCGGGATCTCGATCGAAACGCCCCGCAGGGCCGGAATGGCGGGGCCGTAGGAGAAATGCACATCCTCCAGCCCGATCGTCCCGGATACCCGGTCGAGCACGGCGGCGCCCGGCGCATCCACGATGCTGGGCCGCGTGTCGATCATGGCGAAGATGCCTTCCGCCGCGGTGATGCCCTGCTGGACCGATCCCCAGGTGTTCACCACCCGCTTCAAGGGATCGTAGGTCAGCATCAGCGCCAGGACGAAAGCGAAGAAGGAGCCGGTGGTCCGGCTGCCGGCGATCACCTGTGCGCCGCCGTAATAGATCACGGCAGCGATGGCAACGCCCGACAGCGCCTCCATGAACGGCGCATTGTACGACTTGATCTTGGTCATGCGCTGCATCACGCGCGACACCGACCAGACGATCTTCTCGGTGGCGGCGATGGTCCGCTGCTCGGCGTTGTAGGCCTTGACGTGGCGGATGCCCTGGAACACCTGGGTGAGATAGCTGGTCATCTCGCCCATGCCGAACTGCGACTTGCGGGTGACCTTCCGCAGGTCACGCCCGACCTTGATCAGCGGATAGACGGAGAGCGGGAACGTGACGGAGGCGATCAGCGCCAGCTTCCAGTCCTGGTAGAACATGGCCGCGACGAGGCCGACCAGCGTCATCGCGTCCCGGCCGATCGCGGCTGCGCTGGTCGATACCGCGCTCAGCACCGCCTGGACATTGAAGGTGAACTGGCTGACCAGATGGCCTGACGCCGTGGCGTGGAAGCTGGCGAGATCGTCCCAGATCTTGCTGCGGAACATGCGCATCTGAAGGTCGCCGACGATGCGGCGGCCGATGCTGTTCATCACCACGGTGAAGCCGTAGGTGGCACCGCCACGCACGAAGAAGACGGCGATCACCAGGAGCGAGATCGGCACCAGAAGGTCCGACTGCCGGTTGGTGAAGATACCGTCCAGGATGTGCTGGCTGACGAACGGGATGGCCGAACTCGCCACTGCCGTCGCCCCGAGGCACAGGAAGGCCAGCACGAAGCGCCAGAAATGGCCCTTCATGTGCTCGCGCATCATGCGCTTTGCGATCTGCCAGTCGCCCGGCTGCCCGTCGGCCTGTGGTCTCTTGCTCATGCGGTGCTCATATAGCGCTGTCCGGCCGATCCGCCAAATGACAGTCGCGTCAGGCGCCAATGCGAACACGGCGCCCGCAGCCCGCCACGGGCCGCTTGTCGCGGCTGCGGCGGGCGGGCGCCCCGTTCCGTTTCGGCAGCGGCGGCCGGCCTGCGACAGGCGGCCGCGCCTCCGCGCGAAGATCTCTCAGCGGCGATAGGTGCCGCGGGCGATGGCGTCGAAATCGGCCGGGCCGATGCCCAGCTCGTCCATCTCGCGCCGGTCGAGCTTCAGCAGCTCGTCATAGATCCGGTTGTACGCGCGGCGCTCGGCGACGCGCTGCGCGACGGCGCCGCGGAGACGGGCGAAGAAGCCGGCGCGGCGGGCGGGAGCGGGAGCGAAGTCCAGGACGTCGATATGCATACTTACCTCATCTGCCGGCATCGCCGGCCCTCATGTTTTTTCCTTGTGCCCCTTTAATGTATGACGTTCGGGCCGCGGCAGGATCGGCCTTTTTGCAGCGCAGCAATGGTAAGCATGCATGACATGACTTTGCCCGATCGGTCCCAGGTCGGCCCTCGACCCGCGCCAGAGAATTGCGAAATCCTGATGTGAAACTCAGAGATCCACAGACCGCATGGCGCAGTTCATTGACCTGCCGGGTACGGCGCGATATCTAAAGGGCCACGGACCGGCCCACCGCAGACGGGCCCGCGGCGATTTGATGGGAAGCAGCTTGCGCCCGCGTCACCAACCGCTAAAGCGCCACGATGCAGGTCGTGGTTCCCTCGGCGAGACGAGGCAGGACACGACGATGACCAGGACGGCCCTTCACAGCCCTTTCGCGCACCGGACGCCTGCCACAGGGCGGGCGGCCGCGGCGCCGATGCGCTGTCGCCGCGCCTGATCCGGGCTGTCGCCCGCGGCCGCCCTGCCTCGCCGGCCGGCCGTCCTCCGCCCCGCACAGATCCACTGATCCGGCACCGTCCATGATCCGTCTCGAGTCCATCTCCAAGATCTTCACCCGCGCGGGCCAAGCCTCGGTCACCGCGCTGGCCGACGTCTCCCTGACCATCGAGCGCGGCGAGATCTTCGGCGTGATCGGGCCCAGCGGCGCCGGCAAGTCGACCCTGATCCGCCTGATCAACCTGCTGGAGCGGCCGACCAGCGGCACCGTCACCGTCGACGGCACCGAGCTGACGGCCCTGCCGGAGGCGGCGCTCCGGGCCGAGCGGCGGAAGATCGGCATGATCTTCCAGCATTTCGCCCTGCTCTCCTCCCGCACCGTGTTCGCCAACGTCGCCCTGCCGCTGGAGCTGGCCGGGCTCGACCGCCGCAGCATCGCAGCGCGGGTCGACCGGCTCTTGGAGCTTGTCGGGCTAACCGACAAGCGCGACCGCTACCCAGCCGAGCTGTCGGGCGGCCAGAAGCAGCGCGTCGGCATCGCCCGGGCGCTCGCCAGCGAGCCCAGCGTGCTGCTGTGCGACGAGGCGACCTCCGCCCTCGACCCCGAGACCACGGCGTCGATCCTGCAGCTCCTGGCCAGGATCAACCGCGAGCTGGGCCTGACCATCGTGCTGATCACCCATGAGATGGCGGTGATCAAGGCGATCTGCCACCGCGTCGCGGTGCTGGAGCAGGGCCGCGTGATCGAGGAGGCGCGGGTGTTCGACCTGTTCACCCGGCCGCAGACCGCGACGGCCCGCGCCTTCGTCGCCAGCGTCACCGGCGCCGAGCTGCCGGAGGCTCTGGCCGCCAAGCTGTCCGGGCGGCCTCTGGCCGGCGGCGAGACCGTGCTGCGGCTGGTCTTCGCCGGATCCCAGGCCGGCACCACCGCGCTGGGCCAGCTGGCCCGCCGCCTGGGCATCGACGCGGCACTGCTGCACGGCCGGGTCGACAGCGTGCAGGGCGCCCCCTTCGGCACCCTGATCGTCGCCGTGCCGGGCGGGCCGGAGACGGCGCGGCCGGCGATCGATTTCCTCACTTCCCTCAAGCTTTCCGTCGAGGTTCTGGGCCATGTCCCCGCAACTCTTCGCGCTGCTGGCTGACGCCGCCTGGGCGACGCTGTACATGGTCGCGGTCTCGGCCGCGATCGGCACCCTCCTGGGCGGCCCGATCGGCATCTGGCTGGCGACCAGCGGCAAGGGCGAGCTGTTCGCGGCGCCGGCGGCCAACCGCATCGTCGGCCTGGTGGTCAACGCCACCCGCTCCACCCCCTTCATCATCCTGGTGGTGGCGATCATCCCCTTCACCCGGCTGGTCGCCGGCACCTCGATCGGCACCACGGCGGCGATCGTGCCGCTGACCATCGCCTGCGTGCCCTTCATCGCCCGGATCATCGAGGCGGCGGTGCGCGAGGTCGACCAGAGCCTGGTCGAGGCCGCCAAGGCGATGGGCGCCTCGTCGCTGCAGATCGTGCGCAAGGTGCTGGTGCCCGAGGCGATGCCCGCCATCGTGCTGGGCCTGACCCTGACCGTGGTCAGCCTGATCGGCTATTCCGCCATGGTGGGCGCGGTCGGCGGCGGCGGCCTGGGCGACCTCGGCATCCGCTACGGCTATCAGCGCTTCATGCCGGACATGATGGCCGCGGTCGTGATCGTGCTGATCCTGTTCGTGCAGGCGGTGCAGATGGCCGGCGACCGGCTGGCCCGCCGCGTCAACAAGCGGCAACGCGCCGGACTCTGACAGAGGCCGCCGGGGGTGCCCGGCGGTTCGGCCTAAGGGCCGGCCCGCAGTCGCGGGCTGGGCTTTCTGATATGAGGGGAAGACAATGAGCCTGAAGACGATTCTGGCCGCGGCGGCGCTCGCGCTGGCCACGGGCGGCGCCGGGGCGGCATTCGCCGAGACCGTGAAGATCGGCGTCACGCCGGGACCGCATGCCGAGATCCTGGAGCAGGTGAAGCCGATCGCGCAGGCCAAGGGCCTCGACATCGAGATCGTCGAGTTCTCGGACTATGTCGTGCCCAACGCCGCGCTCGATTCCGGCGAGCTCGACGCCAACTCCTTCCAGCACGAGCCCTATCTGGTGAACGAGATCGATAAGCGCGGCTACAAGATCAGCAAGGTGGCCAACACCGTCACCTTTCCGATCGGCATCTACTCGAAGAAGATCAAGGCGATCGGCGAGCTGCGCGACGGCGCCACCGTCGGCATCCCGAACGACCCGACCAATGGCGGCCGCGTCCTGCTGCTGCTGCAGTCCGCCGGCCTGATCAGACTGGCCGACGGCGTCGGGCTGAAGCCGAGCGTGGCCGACATCGCCGAGAACCCGAAGAAGCTGGAGATCGTCGAGCTGGACGCGGCGCAGCTGCCGCGGTCGCTGGACGACACCGACATCTCGGCGATCAATACCAACTACGCGGTCGAGGCCGGCCTCGACCCGGCCAAGGACGCGATCCTGCGCGAGGCGGCGGACAGCCCCTATGTCAACATCATCGCAGTGCAGACCGCGCGCAAGGACGAGCCCTGGGTCAAGACCCTGGTCGAGAGCTATCATACCGACGCGGTGAAGCAGTTTCTGGCGGATCGCTTCAAGGGCGCCGTGATCGCCGGCTGGTAGGCGCGGAGAGAATCTGACGCGAAGGGCGCGCGGCCGCGGGGTCGCGCGCCCTTCCTGCCCTGCGGCTCAATCCTCGCCCGGGCCGCTGTCGAGGGAGTGGCGGCCGCCGCCGGTGCCGGCGATGAACAGCAGGCCGCCGAGCACGGCGAGGTTGCTCATGAAGATCGCGAAATCGAGCTCGAACCGGTCCGGCGGCGCGTCCCAGAAGCCGTGGAAGAGCACGGTGGCGACGATGGTGAAGCCGGCCAGGGCCAGGGCCGCGAGCCGGGTGTGCCAGCCGAGCAGCAGGAGGGCGCCGGCGACGATCTGCAGCGCCGCGGCGCCGCCGAGCAGCAGCTCGGGCTCCGGCAGGCCGCGGCTCTGCACCATCGCCACCATCGAGGCCCATTCCGGGATCTTGGAGATACCGGCGGCGAAGAACACCAGCGCCAGGCAGAGGCGCCCGGCGAGTTGCACGAGATCGAGCCCTGAATTCCGCTCGGTGTTGCGTATGACCATGGTCGAGGACATGAAACGGTTCGCTTGTGCTGTCGTTATGCCGCCAAGCTAACCGCATCATTGTGGCCGCGCCGTGTCCGCCGTCACAGCACGGCGCGGCGCGCCAGCCGGCTTTCGCGGGCGAGGTCGCCCAGCAGCCGGATCAGCGTCCCCTGGCGCCGGGTACCGGTCTTGTCGAAGACCGAGCGCAGCTGGGTGCGCAGCGTCTCGCGGCTGACGTCGAGCTGCCCGGCGATCTCGGACAGCGACAGCCCCTCATGCAGGGCCGCGGCCAGCCGCACCTCGGCCCGGCTGAGGCCGAACAGGGCCGGCAGCACCTGGCCGAAATCGTCGCGGCTGGCCCCGAGCCGGGTCAGGAACAGCGCCGCCACGGCCTGCGGCGCGGCGACGGCGGCTGGACGCCGGTCCGGCAGGCGGCAACCGCTGGCGATCAGCGGCGGCGCCCCGGCGGTGCCGGACAGCAGCTTGACGGACCCGCCACCGGGCCGCGGGTCCAGCGTCGCCGCGATCAGCGCGCGCAGAGCCACCGCCTCGGCCGGGTCGGCGGAGTCGAGCCGGTTGCCCCGCAGCTGCAGCCGGCCGGCCTCGAACAGCCGGTCCGCCATGGCGTTGACATGCACCACCCGGCCGTTGGCGGCCAGCAGGACCACGGCCCGGTCGAGCCGGTCGAGCACGTCCTCGGCAAGCCGGGCCCGGGCGGCAAGCCCGTCCAGCCGCTGGACCAGCGCCAGCGAGCGACGGATATGCGGCACCAGCAGGCCGAAGCGCCGCCCCTCCTCCGGCGTGAACGGCCCGGCGCGGCGGGGCCGGCGCACGCTCATCCCGGCGACGCCATCGAAGACGGGGTCGATGGCACCCATGGTCCAGCGGCAGCCATTCTCGTCCAGGAACGCGCCGAAATCCTGACGGTCGAACCAGGCCGGGTCGACCACCTCGTGGCAGAGATGGACCGTCGGCGGCAGGCGGCGCCAGGCCGGCAGGCGCGGATCCTCCAGCGCATAGTCCCGAAGATAGCGGGCATGGGCGGCCGCGTCGTAGCCGACGGCGACGTTGAAGACGGGTACGGCCGCGGCGGATTCCAGCACCAGGATCTGGGCCACCTCGCCGCCGGTCCAGCGGCAGATGTCGGTGAGGACATGCTGCCAGGCCACATGGTCGGCCCCGGCATCGTAGATGCGGCCGATCAGATCGTTGAGCTGTTCGAAAGTGTCCATGCGGCCTCCGCCGCGTTCCGACTGCCGTCCGACTCAAGCCCGTCCGGCCGGTCGCGGCAAGCGCCGCCCGCCGCCGCCGGCCGCGACAGAATCACCCGCCCGCCGCGATTCCTTCGATCCGGCGGTTGACCTCGGCCGCAGCCTCGATCGGCAGCATGTGGCCCTGGCCGGGGAGCAGATGCACCGCCACCGCGGGCGGCAGGCCGCGGGCCTGATGCGCCGGCAGGATGGCGTCGTCGGTGCCCCACAGCACCTGCACCGGCATCGCCAGCTCCGCCAGCCGGTCGCGCAGCACCAGGCGCTGGCGGCCCGGGGCGAAGCACTGGTCGGCCAGGCCGCGCAGCGTCTCACGCATGCCCGGGCCGCGCAGGGCCGTCAGCACCAGTTCGCCCAGCGCCGGAGTGACCAGTCCGGGATCGGCGTAGAGCGGCCGCAGCGCCGCCGCCAGCGCCGCCGGATCGTCGGCGCCGAGCAGCCGGTCGATGAAGCCGGTGTCGGCCTCCTCGCCCAGCCCGCCGGGAGCGACCAGGGTCAGTGAGGCGGCGCGGCCCGGCCGGAACAGCGCCGCCCGCAGCACCACCGCCCCGCCCAGGGAATGGCCGACCAGATGCGCGCGGTCGACGCCGACGGCGTCGAGGAAGGCCAGCAGCGCCTCGGCCAGGCCGGGCACGCCGCCTGAACCGAGGTCCCTGGAGGAACCGCCATGGCCCGGCAGGTCCAGCGCGTAGACCGTGTGCCGGGCCGCGAGCGGCACCTGGTTGGCGGCCCAGGTCAGGAGCTCGCCGGCGAAGCCGTGCACCATGACGATCGGGACGCCGCCGCCCGCGCCCATGCGGCGATAGCGGATCGGGCGGCCGTCGGCCAGCACCGTCAGCTCGGTGCGGACGCCGCCGGCCGTGGCCGGATGCGCGGGACCGGAGAGGCTCATTCCTCGATGCCGGCGAGGCGGAACTGCACCTTGTGCACGGCATTGGCCTGCAGCTCGCCATAGCCGGCCACGAGCGCGGCCCGATACAGCTCCGCCGTCAGCGCCGTGCCCGGCATCGGCACGCCGCTGGCGCGGCCAAGATCGAGCATCAGCCCGATGTCCTTGGCCATGTTCTTGAGATGGAAGGCCGGCGAGAAGTCGTCGGCCAGGGTCTTGCGGGCGGCGCCCCGGATGACGCCGGAGGAGCCGCCGAACCGGTCCAGCACCTCGATCACGCCCTCGGCCGCCAGCCCGTTCTTGCGGGCCAGGGCCAGTCCCTCGCCGAGCGCCGCGAACTGCGCCGCCGACAGCAGGTTGCCGATCAGCTTCATCACCGCGCCGGCGCCGCTGGGGCCGAGATGGTGCACCCCGCCCGACACCGCCTCCAGGATCGGGCGCACCGCCTGCAGCGCCGCGGCGTCGCCGCCGACGATGAAGCCGATGCTGCCGTCCCAGGCCTGATCCTTGCTGCCGTAGACCGGGGCGTCGAGATAGGCGTGGCCCGCCTGCGCCGCCGCCTCCGCCAGGCTGCGCGACACCGCCGGATCGGTGGTGGTGCTGTCGATCACCACCGCGCCCCGGGCGGCATGGGCGAAGACGCCGTCGGGGCCGAGCAGCACGGCGCGCTGGGCGTCCGGCCCGGTGACGCAGAGCATGACGCGGTCGCGGCCGGCGGCGGCCTCCGCCACCGAGGCGGCGCGGGCGAAGCCGGGATGGGCGGTGATCTCCTCGGGCAGCCCCACCGCGCTGCGGTTCCAGGCCTGCACGCGGTGCCCCGCCTTCAGCAGGTTGCGCACCATGCCCCGGCCCATCAGGCCGAGACCGAGATAGGCGATATCGACCATGCTCCTGCTCTCTCCGTCACCATGCGGCGGGACCGCCCCGCCCTGGATTACATCCTACAAAGCGCCGGGCCGCTTGCCAGCCCGTATGGGATGATGGCTTTAACGGCGGCCGGTCCGTCGAGCTGGCCGAGGGCTACCAATTCGTCACCGATCCGTCCTTGCGCCTCAGATGCGGCGCTTCCCAGAACTTGAAGCTTTGCTTTTTGATCGCCTCCTCGTTCACCTCGACGCCGAGGCCGGGCGCATCCGTCACCGGATAGTGGGCGTTCTCGATCTGCGGCTGGACCGGGAACAGCTCGGCATCGTCGAAGCCGAGCTGCTCGGCCGTCGAGGTCCGGGTCTCGAGCCAGGAGAAGTTCGGGACGGCCGCGGCGAAATGCACCGTCGCCGCCGTGCAGATCGGGCCGAGCGGGTTGTGCGGCATCATGTCGACGTAATGCGCCTCGCTCCAGCCGGCGACCTTCATCGCCTCGGTCAGCCCGCCGACATTGCAGACGTCGATGCGGTTGAACTGGTGGATGTTGCGCTCGATGTAGGGCAGGAACTGCCATTTGGAGGCGAATTCCTCGCCGATCGCGAAGGGCACGTCGACCATCCGCCGCAGCGCCTCATAGGCTTCCGGCGTCTCGTCGCGGATCGGCTCCTCCAGGAAATCGAGCGTGCCGGAGGGCATCTTCTGGCAGAAGCTCGCCGCCTCCGCCACCGACAGGCGGTGATGCAGGTCGATGCCGAGCACGACCTCGTCGCCCAGCGCCTCGCGCGCCCTGACGCACCATCGGGCCGTCGTGGCGATATGCTCGCGCGGCTCGTAGACCGTGCTGCCGCCATGGCCGGAGGGCGACAGGCGCATCGCGGTCCAGCCGGCGGCGATCAGCGCCCGCGCCTGCTCGACCATCGCCTCGCCCGGCGGGGCCGAGGTGGTGGCGAAGGTCGGGATCCGGTCGCGCTGCTTGCCGCCCAGCAGCTGGTAGACCGGCACGCCGAGCGCCTTGCCGAGGATGTCGTAGAGCGCGATGTCGATCGCCGAGATCGCCGCCTGCAGCACGCGGCCGCCCTCGAAATACTGGCTGCGATACATCTCCTGCCACAGCGCGCCGATCCGGAACGGATCGCGGCCGATCAGGAATTCGCGGTAGTGCTCGATGGCGCCCACCACCGCCTTCTCCCGGCCGGAGAGGCCGCTTTCGCCCCATCCGGACAGGCCTTGGTCGGTCTCGACCTTGACGATCAGCTGGTTGCGCGTGCCGACCCAGACCGGGTAGGCGCGGATGGCGGAGATCTTCATGTCGGTCACCAGTGCCAGAGCGTGCCGTCCTCCAGCCGGTTCACCGGCAGGTAGGCGCGCTGATAAGGATGCTTCGCCGCGAGCGCCTCGTCGATGTCGACGCCGTGCCCCGGCGCCTCGCCCGGATGGATGTAGCCGCCCTCCTGCTGCCAGGAATGCGGGAAGACCTCGTGCATCAGCGGGGTGTAGCCGGAGAATTCCTGGATGCCGAAATTCGGCACCCAGAGATCGATATGCGCGTTCGCGCCCATCGCCACCGGCGAGACGTCCATCGGCCCGTGGCAGGCGGTGCGGATGTGGTAGACCGAGGCGAAATCGAAGATGCGGCGCAGGCCGGTCACGCCGCCGGCATGGACCGAGGTCGCGCGGATATAGTCGATCAGCTGCTCCTCCATCAGCAGCCGCGCATCCCAGATCGTGTTGAACACCTCTCCCAGCGCGATCGGCGTCGTGGTGTGCTGGCGGATCAGGCGGTAGCCCTCCTGCAGCTCGGCCGGCACCGGGTCCTCCAGCCAGAACAGCCGGAACGGCTCCAGATCCTTGCCCAGCCGCGCCGCCTCGATCGGCGTCAGGCGGTGATGCGTGTCGTGCAGCAGGTGCAGGTCGTCGCCATAGACGTCCCGCAGCCGGGCGAACAGCTTCGGGATGTGGTTCATGTATTTCGAGGTCGACCACACCTCCTCATGCGGCAGGGCCTCGACCATGCCGCCCATGCCCTGCTTCGCCCCCTTGCCGGTGCCGTAGATCGCCGGCAGGCCGGGGATGCCGACCTGGCAGCGGATCGCGACATGGCCCTCGTCGCGCTTCCGGCCGACGGCGTCGACGGCCTCCTCGATCGTCATGCCCTGGGCATGCGAATAGATCATCGCCTTCTGCCGCGAGGCGCCGCCGAGCAGCTGGTACAGCGGCATGTTGGCCGCCTTGGCCTTGATGTCCCACAGCGCCATGTCGACGGCCGAGATCGCCGCCATGGTGATCGGCCCGCGCCGCCAATAGGCGCCGCGATAGAGATATTGCCAGATGTCCTCGATCTGCGCCGGGTCGCGCCCGATCAGCAGCGGCGCGACATGGTCCTGGAGGTAGCTGACGACCGCGAGCTCGCGCCCGTTCACCGTGCCGTCGCCGATGCCGGTGAGGCCCTCGTCGGTGACGATCTTGAGGGTGACGAAGTTGCGCCCGGGCGAGCAGACGATGACCTTGACGTCCTGGATCTTCATGGAAGCACCTCAGTCGGGGTCGTGGCGCCAGCCGAGCAGCCGCTCGGCCTTGGCCGTCGAGAAGAAGCTGCGGTTGCCGCCGAGGTCACCGCGGATCGGCACGTCCGGGAAGAAGCGGGCGGCGAGCTCCAGGCTCGGGATATCCATCACCGTGTCCGGCGCGGTGATGTAGAACACCTCATGGCCCTGGAACGGCGCGTCGAGCGCCAGCAGGCAGGCCCGCGCCGCCGCCTCGTAGAGCGTGTAGGCCCAGAGATGCTTCGACGCCTCCTTGGTGGCGAAGCCGTAAACGGCCCCGGCCTGGGCGCGCTCATCCACCACCAGGTGGAAGCGCATGCTGGCGATGCGGATGTCGCTGTAGCGGCGGGCGAAGGTGTCGGCCTGCTGCTCGCAGATCCATTTCGACAGCGAGTACGGCTCCTCGGTGTAGTTCGGATGCGCCTCGTCGAGCGGGAGGTAGTCGAAATGCGCTTCCCGGCTGAAGGACAGGCCGATCGCATTGACGCTGGACGCCTGGACGATCCGGCTGATGCCGACCTCGATCGCGGCGCGCAGGGCGTTGTAGCTGCCGACCACATTGTTGTTGTGGACGATATGGTCGGGGTGGTGGCCCGGCGAGGGAATGGCCGCCATGTGGATCAGGGTGTCGCAGCCGCGGAAGGCCTCGACCAGCGCGTCGTAGTCGCCGATATCGGCCTGGACGAAGCGGAGATTCTCCGGCGCCTCCGCCGGCGCGGCGCGGTCGATGCTGACGACGCGGTGGCCGCGGCGCAGCGCCGCCGCCGCGATGGCGCGGCCGATCCGGCCGCTGCCGCCGGTCAGCGCAATGGTGGCCGTTGTGGTGTCCATCGTCCCCTCCCCGCTCACGCGCCGTAGACCGACTGGTGCAGGCCGCGGATATAGCCGATGGCGTAGAGCCGGCCGAAGGCGGAGTAGCCGGCATGCTCGTTGCTGTCGCCCTCGACCGTCGGCACGTGATCGGGGCGCAGCACGCCGTCGAAGCCGATGTCGCGATAGGCGCGCATACAGGCCAGCATGTCGGTCTTGCCGGCGTCATGCCATGTCTCCCGGAACGCCTCCGGCGTGCCCTGAACGTCGCGGAAATGGACGAAGGAGATGGCTTTGCCGAAGGACCGGATGGCGCCGGGCAGATCGTCGGTCATCAGCGTGAAGTTGCCCTGGCACAGCGTGATCGTGTTCATCGGGCTGGGCACGCTTTCGATCAGGCGCCGGTAGTTGTCGATGCTGCGCATGATCCGGCCGACGCCGCGGATCGGCGACAGCGGCGGATCGTCCGGATGCATCGAGATCTTCACCTTCGCCTCCTCGGCGACCGGCAGCACCGTCTTCAGGAAGTGGTCGAGATTGACCCAGAGCTCGTCCTCGCCGATCGGCGGGTTGCTCGTCAGGTCGTCAGGCACGTCGGCGATGTCGAAGCTGGTGACCACCGAGCCGCCGCGCGAGGGCGTCGCCAGGTTGGTGCGCACCCAGTTGAAGTCGGTCATCCATTCGTAGCACCAGACCGGGATGCCGAGCCGCCCCATGTTCCGCAGCAGCGTGCAGACCGTCGCGATCTCCTCGTCCCGCCCCGGCAGGCCGCGCTTCGCCTGGTTCAGCGGCGGGCGCGCCTCGATCACCTTCAGGGTGAAGCCGGCGTCCTCGTAGCGCTGTTTCAGGCGCTGCAGCGGCCCCAGGTCCCACGGCGCCTCGCCCTGCAGCAGGTCATCGGGCGGCAGGCCGCCGACGGCGAGGTCGACCCCGGCTTGGCGCGCCAGCTTCCAGACGGGCGTCGGCGTTGGACTGATGTATTCGGCGATTTCGAGCATGGTGGTGAGGATCCCGGAGAGGCTGGGCAGTGAAGGATGACGGTCGGCGAAGTCAGGCGGGCAGCAGCTCCGACAGGCGCTCCTGCACGACCTGAGGCTGCCGATCGTAAAGGAAGCATGAGGCGGTTTGGCGATCACCGATCCGGAACAGCGGCGGCTCCGCCCCGCAGGCCTCCATCGCCCTCGGGCAGCGCGGCCGGAAGCGGCATCCGTCGGTGCCGACACCGGCCTCGCGCGCCTTGATCGGCTGGGCGCCCCAGCGCCGGTCGAGGTCGGGCCAGGGAATCGAGTCCACCAGCAGCTGCGTGTAGGGGTGCTGCGGGTCCTTGATCACCTGGTCGACATCCCCCGCCTCCATCACCGCGCCGCGATACAGCACGATGATCGACTTGGCGATGTGATAGGCGGTCGTCAGGTCATGCGTGACATAGATGATCGAGACGCCGTGGTCGCGCTGCAGGTTGCGCAGGGTTTCGAGGATCGTGGCGCGAAGCGACGCGTCGACCATCGACACCGGCTCGTCGGCGATCAGCAGCCGCGGCTTCAGCAGCAGGGCGCGGGCGACGTTGATGCGCTGGCGCTGGCCGCCGGACAGCTGGTGCGGGAAGCGGCCGAGGATATCCTCGGGGCGAAGCCCGACGGCGGTCAGCGCCTCCTCCATCTTGCGGCGTGCATCCGCCTTCGATGTCGCCAGGCGGAACTTCCGGATCGGCACGGTCAGCAGATGGTCGACCGTGTAGAACGGGTTGAAGACGGCGAAGGGATCCTGGAAGACCGCCTGCACCTCGCGGCGATAGGCCATCTTCTCCTTGCCGCGGAGGGTCGAGACGTCCTGGCCGCGATAGATGATCCGGCCCGTCGACGGCGCGATGAAGCCGAGCAGCAGCATGGCGAGCGTGGTCTTGCCGCTGCCGCTCTCCCCGGCCACGGTCAGGATGGTCGGCTCGTCCTCCCTGAGCGTCAGCGAGATGTCGCGCAGCGCCACCGTCATCTGCGTGTTGACCAGCCCACGGGTATAGGTCTTCGAGACGTGCTCGAGCCGCAGCAGATCGGCCATCTCAGGCATTCCCGTCATAGAGGTGGCAGGTGACGCCCCGGCCGCCGGCCAGGATGCGCGGCTCGGGCCGCGCCGTGCCGCAGACGGCCATGGCCCTGGCGCAGCGCGGATGGAAGGCGCAGCCGCCCGGAAGCCGCAGCAGCGACGGCGCCAGGCCGGGGATGCCGCGGAACACGCCCTTGTTCTCCAGGCTCGGCAGGCTTTCGATCAGCGCCTGGGAATAGGGATGCTTCGGCTCCGTGAACATCTCGCGGACCGTGCTGACCTCGACCAGCCGCCCGGCATACATCACCGCGACCTTGTCGACGAACTGCGCCATCAGCCCCATATCGTGGCCGATCAGGATGACCGCGGCGTTGATCGCCTTCTGAACAGTGTCGATCGTCTCCATCACCTGGCGCTGGGTCACGACGTCGAGCGCGCTGGTCGGCTCGTCGGCGATGATGACGTGGGGGTCGAGCAGGATGCCGATGGCGATGCAGACGCGCTGCTTCATGCCGCCCGACAGCTCATGGGCATACATGCGGTAGACGCCGGCATCGAGATCGACCGACTGCAGCGCCCGCTTGCAGCGCGCCTCGATGGAAGCGCGGGATTCGCCCGGCAGATGCGACTTCACCGCGTCCACCATCTGGGCGCCGATCCGCATCACCGGGTTGAGCGAGTTCATCGCACCCTGCGGGATATAGGCGATGCGGGACAGGCGCGCCCGGCGCATCCCTTCCGCGTCGAGCGCCATCAGATCGGCGCCGCCGACGATCACCGCGCCGCCCTCGATCCGGCCCGGCGGCTTGATCATCCGCATCATGGCCAGCGCCAGCGTGCTCTTGCCCGAGCCGGATTCGCCGACCATGCCCAATTTCTCGCCGGCATTCAGCGTGAAGCTGACATCGTCGAGCGCTTTGGCGCGGCCGGAGTCGGTGTAGTAGGTCACTTCGAGGTTGCGGACATCGAGGACCGGTGCCGCGGCTGGTCGGTTCATGGCCTTGGTCCGTTCGGGGGGCGGCGCGAGCGTCACATCCATCGCCGTCACTCCGACCTGCGCACGCGGGGATTGGCCAGCTCGTCGAGCCCCATATTGATCAGGGCGAGCGAGCCGAGGATCAGGATCATCGCCACCGACGGGATGATCGGCCACCACCACCAGCCATTGAAGAAGGCACCCTGCGACTGCGCCGCCCAGATGATGTTGCCCAGGAGCGGCTCACGCAGCGGCCCGAGCCCGAGCACGGCGAGGTAGAAGGCCGCGAACACGGCCGAGAACACCTGCGCCACGAAGGCCGCGGCGATGAAGGGCAGCAGGCAGGGCAGGATCTCCTTGAAGATGATGCCGAGATCGCTGACGCCCGACAGCTTCGCCACGGCGACGAATTGCCGTTCCTTCATCGTCAGCACCTGGGCGCGGATGACCAGGGTCGGGCCCATCCAGGCCAGCAGCACCACGATCAGCGCCATGGTGACGATGGTGACGTCGCGCTTGTCGAGCGAGCCGGCGATCACGACCTGGATCAGCAGCACCGGGATCGGTGTCAGGATCTGGCAGACCGTGCGGATGATCGCATCGGTCCAGCGGCCGAAATAGGCGGCGATGAAGCCGAGCACGACGCCGATCAGCGTGCCGAGGCCGCCGGCGACGAAGCCGATGAAGGCCGTCTGCCACATGCCCACGACCATGGCGGCCAGGAGATCGCGGCCGAAGAAATCCGTGCCGAAGGGATAGCGCAGGCTCGGCGGCTTCTTCACCGCCACCGACAGCGGATAGGCGTCCTTCGGATTGATCGTCATCAGCCCGATGATGGTGAAGGCGGCGAGGCCGAGCAGGATCAGCACGCCCAGCGCCAGCCCCTTGTTGCGGCGCAGATAGCGCAGCACCAGGACCAGGCTGCCCGGGCGTTCGATCCTGGCTTCGGCGGGCGGCGACAGCGCGGCGATAGACATGTCTCTCGCTCCTCACGAATGCCGGACGCGGGGGTCGAGCAGCGGATAGAGGAATTCAACCACCGTCATCAGCACCGCCACGGCGATGGTGATGAAGATCACGATGCCGTAGATGGTCGGGAAGTCGTTCGCACGGATGGCAAGGTTGAGCATGCTGCCGATGCCCGGCAGGCCGAACAGCCCCTCGACGATGATGGCCGAGGTGACGACGGTGCCGAGCGCCAGGGCCAGCCCGGTCACCTGCGGCAGCATCGCGTTGCGGAGATAGTAGTCGCGGAAGATCCGGCCGCCGGTCAGGCCCTTGTGCTCGGCGAAGTTCACATAGTCCTCGCCCTGGATGGTGACGCCCATGCCGCGCATCGACAGCACCCAGCCGCCGACCGAGCCGAAGATCAGGGCCAGCGCCGGCAGCACCTGGTGCCGCAGCAGGTCGAGGACGAAGTCGAGGGAGAAGTTCGGCACCACCCCGACCGAATAGGCGCCGCCGAGCGGCAGCCATTTCAGTCGGAAGCCGATGAAGAACAGCAGCAGGATGCCCATGATCACCGGCGGCACGCCGGTCAGCAGGATGAAGGGCGTGGCGAAGGCCCGGAGCCAATGCGGGGCGCGCGGCCAGGCGGCGACGGCGCCGAGCAGATTGCCGATGACGAAGCTGAGGACCGTCGTGACCAGCAGCAGGCCGATGGTCCAGGGCAGCGATTGCGCCAGCAGGTCGGCCACGGTCGACGGGTAGCGGTACAGCGAATAGCCGAAATCCATCCGCAGGATGTTGCCGAGATAGGTCCAGTACTGGTGGTACAGCGGCTGGTCGAGCCCGAACTGCTGCTGCATCGAGGCGATGATCTTCTCCAGGTCCGCCGGCGAGAAGCCGCCGGTGCGGGCCAGCTCGCCGAAGCGCTCGCGCAGCGCGTTGCGGCTCGACAGGCGCGGGATGAAAAAGACGATCGTCGAGGCGGCCCAGACCACCAGGACCAGGAAGAGAAGACGGCGGATGATGAGCTTGAGGGTCACTGGGACGATCCTGCTGTCTTGGAGCGGGATGGGTTCGAATCCGATCGGTCGACCAAAAGAAGAACGAGTCCCCCCTCCCCTCGCGGGAGGGGGTTAGGGGAAGGGAGTTTTCGCGGTTGAGGCCGGCTTGAATTCCGGCGATCCGGTTCCGATCCCGGGACCTGTTCTCTGCCCATTCGCGCGCGGCCGCGCGCAGACCCCTCCCCCTGCCC
>NZ_JBHYMS010000069.1:0-37294 GCF_042743185.1 Inquilinus sp. NPDC058860
GGACCCCTCCCCCTGGCCCCCTCCCGCAAGGGGAGGGGGGACAAGGAAGGAACGGTTAAGGCTATTCTGAAGAGATCCCGCCAAGCGGGAGAGGCAACGCGAAAGGACCGTTGGGCTTTGTCTTTACCTCAGCCGGCTTCACCCACCCCGTATTCCAGCCCCGCATCGGCCAGCCAGTCCCAGAGATACTGGGCGAAGGAGCGGCGGACATAGATCCGCAGCCGCGGCGCGCCGTCCGCGTCGTCGGTGCGGTGCAGGATGACGTCGGCCTGGCAGACCATGCTCTGCACCACCGATCCGGCCGGGAAGGCGCGCGGATGCAGGTCCAGCGGGCAGCCCTTGGCCAGCACGTCCAGCGCCTTCGGCCCGGCCAGCGCGATCACCGTCCAGTTGTCGGTGACGTTGGTGATGGCGGCGTGCCGGCCGGCCAGCGCGCCCTGCAGCCGGGCGGCCAGATCGGCCTCGCGGTCCGCCCCGCCGACCACCAGCCATTCGGTCGGGCCGAGCCACAAGGCCGCGACGCCGTCGGCCGCGGCGATGCCGGGCCGCGCCGGCAGGTCGAGCCCGATCGCGCCGGACACCGCCGCGCCGAAGCCGGGATCGGACAGGTCGCCGCGCAGGTTCAGCTTGGCCTCATGCGCGATCTCGGCCAGCCGCACGCCCGGATTGGCCGGCGCCACCAGCGGCCGGACCAGCCCCGCGGTCGCCGAGCGCCGGGCCGGCGCCTCGCCCGGGACGGACATGGTGTCAGGCATGCAGGCGCCCTCCCTCGGGGTCGACGAAGACCGGCTTCACCACCTTGGCCGGGATGGTGCGGTCGGGCATGGCGATATGGACCGTGCCGTCGAACCGCCCCAGCCCGCCCTTGACCATCGCCAGCGCGATCGAGCGGTCGAGATTCGGGCTCCAGTAGCTCGAGGTCACATGGCCCAGCATCGGCACCGGCGGGGCGCCCGGCGTCGCCGTGTCGACGATGTGCGCCCCCTCCTCCAGCACCAGCTTCGGGTCGTCGGTCAAGAGGCCGACCAGCTGCTTGCGGTCGGCCCGCGCCGTGTCGGCCCGGTCGAGCGAGCGCTTGCCGATGAAGTCCGGCTTCTTCTTGCCGACGATCCAGTCCATGCCCAGGTCGCCCGGCGTGGCAGTGCCGTCGGTCTCCTGGCCGACGATGATGAAGCCCTTCTCGGCGCGCAGCACATGCATCGCCTCGGTGCCGTAGGGCACGAGGTCCAGCCCCTGCCCCGCCCCTTCGATCGCCTCGATCAGCGCCAGGCCATGGCTCGCGGGCACGTTGATCTCGTAGGACAGCTCGCCGGTGAAGGAGATGCGGAACACCCGCGCCGGCAGCCCGGCCACCGTGCCCTCGCGCATGGCCAGATGCGGGAAGGCCTCGTTCGACAGGTCGAGATCGGTCAGACGCGACAGCAGCTCGCGGCATTTCGGGCCGGAGATGGTGGCGACCGCCCATTGCTCGGTGACCGAGGTCAGGAAGACCTTCAGGTCCGGCCACTCGGTCTGCAGCCATTCCTCGAGCCAGGCGAGGATGTTGGCGGCGCCGCCGGTGGTGGTGGTCATGTGGAAATGGTCGTCGGCGAGGCGCGTGGTGACGCCGTCGTCCTTGACCATCCCGTCCTCGCCCAGCATCAGCCCGTAGCGGCAGCCGCCGACCGCCAGCTTGGCCCAGGCGTTGGTGTAGACGCGGTTCAGGAACTCCGCCGCGTCCGGCCCCCTGACGTCGATCTTGCCGAGGGTGGTGGCGTCCATCACGCCGACCGAATTCCGCGCGGCCTTGACCTCGCGGTTCACCGCGGCGTGCATGTCCTCGCCCGGCTTCGGGAAGTACCAGGCACGCTTCCAGCCGCCGCCGACATTCTCGAACACCGCGCCGTGCTTCTCGGCCCAGCTGTGCATCGGGGTGCGGCGGATCGGGGCGTACAGCGCCTTGACCCCGCGCCCGGCGATGGCGCCGAAGGTGACCGGGGTGTAGGGCGGGCGGAAGGTGGTGACGCCGATCTCCGGGATGGTCTTGCCAATGGTCTCGGCGACGATGCCGAGGGCGTTGACGTTGCCGGTCTTGCCCTGGTCGGTGGCCATGCCGGTGGTGGTGTAGCGCTTGACGTGCTCGACCGAGACCATGCCCTCGCGCAGCGCCAGCCGCAGGTCCTTGGCGGTGACGTCGTTCTGGAAGTCGACGAAGGCGCGCACGGCGTTGGCCGGCCGGTCCGACGGCACATACCACAGCGGCCGGGACTCATCGGCCTCCGGCTCCTCCTGCGCGGTCTCGACCGGCGGCACCGGCACCGCCACCGGGCTCAGCCCGGCGGCCGAGGCCGCGGCGGCGCCGGCCACCAGGCCTTCCTGCAGCGCGTCGGCGAAGCGCACGGTGCCGGCGCAGCCGCCGGCCGAGCGTTCGGCCTGGAAGGACTGGCCGGGCATGAAGGTCGAGCGCGCCTCGTCCCAGCGCAGCCGGCCGCGCGACTGCGACTGCAGGTTCAGCACCGGGTTCCAGCCGCCGGACATGGCGATGGCGTCGCAGGCGATGGTGGTCTCGGCGCCGCGCCGCACCGACTGGCCGTCGGCGGCCAGCGGCATCAGCCGCACCTCGTTCACCCTGAGGCGGCCGGAGGTGCCGACCACGGCATGGCCGGCATAGACCGGCAGGCCGGCGGCGCGCGCCGCCCGCACCAGCGGCCCGTCCGGATCCGGCCGGGTGTCGACGATCGCCGGCACGGCAACGCCGGCGGCGGCGAGGTCGAGGGCGGTGGCATAGGCGCTGTCGTCGCCGGTGGCGACCACGACGCGGTCGCCGACCTTGACGCCCCATCGGTTCAGATAGGCCCGGACGGCACCGGCCAGCAGGATCCCGGGACGATCGTTCTCGGCGAAGACCAGGCTGCGCTCGATCGACCCGGTGGCCAGCACCACCTGCTTCGCCCGCACCTTCCACAGCCGCTGCCGCGGCGTGCCGGTCGGCACGGCGTGCGGCGGGATGTGGTCGGTCGCCCGTTCCAGCAGGCCCAGCCAGTTGTGGCCGTAATAGCCGAAGGCGGTGGTGCGCGGCAGCACCCGGACATCGGGCATCGACGCCAACTCGGCCGCCGTCGCCTGGACCCAGTCGAGCGCGCCAGAATCACCGATCGACGCCGTCGGCTCCGACCGCAGCCAGCCGCCGAAGCGGGGCTGGTCCTCGGCCAGGATCACCCGGGCGCCGGCGCGGGCCGCGGCCAGGGCCGCGCCGAGGCCGGCGATGCCGCCGCCGACCACCAGCACGTCGCAATGGACGTTCATGTGATCGTAGCGGTCGGGGTCCGGCTGGCGCGGCGACACGCCGAGGCCGGCGGCCTTGCGGATGAAGCGCTCATAGACCATCCAGGCCTTGGGCGAGCGCGGCCACATGAAGGTCTTGTAGTAGAAGCCGGCCGGGATCAGCGGCGCGAACAGGTCGTTGACCGCGTTCAGATCGAAGCGCAGCGACGGCCAGCGGTTCTGGCTGCGCGCCACGAGGCCGTCAAACAGCCCGACCTGGGTGGCGCGGGTGTTCGGGTCGGTCCGCGCCGCGTCCGGCCCCAGCTGGACCAGCGCGTTCGGCTCCTCCGGCCCGGCCGAGATCACGCCGCGCGGCCGGTGGTACTTGAAGCTGCGGCCGAAGAGATGGACGCCATTGGCCAGCAGGGCCGAGGCCAGCGTGTCGCCCTCATAGCCGCGATAGGATCTGCCGTCGAAGGCGAAGGCGACGCCCTGGGTGCGGTCGAGGTCGGCGCCGCGGCCGACCAGGCGGTAGCGTTGGGTCATGGGGTCTGCGAGCCGGAAGCGCTGGCGGGATCGACCAGCGGCGCGTTGGCGGTGCCCCGCGCCGGCTCGCCGGACGGGGTCGGGATGGACTGGCCTTCGATCGCGGGCGGCGGGTCGCCGGGCCCGTAGACTGCCAGGATCTCGTCGGTCGCCGTGTTGCGGGCGATGTTGAACCAGCGCCGGCAGCCATGGATGTGGACCCAGCGCTCGTAATGCAGCCCCTTGGGGCTGGAGCGCATGAAGACGTAGTCCGCCCATTCCGCGTCGCTCAGCTCGGCCGGGTTGGCCGGGCGCCGGATATGGGCCTCGCCGCCGCAACGGAACTCACGTTGGTCGCGCGGCCCGCACCAGGGGCAGTCGATCAGGAACATGTGGGCACCCTCAATGCGCCACGGCGGCGGCGCCGTGCTCGGCCACCAGCGCGCCGGAAGAGAAGCGGTCCAGCGCGAAGGGCGCGGCGATGGCGTTGGGCTCGCCGCGGGCGACGGTGTGGGCGAAGACATGGCCCGAGCCGGGGGTGGCCTTGAACCCGCCGGTGCCCCAGCCGCAGTTGATGAACAGGTTCTCGACCGGGGTCTTGCCGATGATCGGGCTGGCGTCCGGCGCCACGTCGACGATGCCGCCCCACTGCCGCAGCATGCGCATGCGGCTGAAGATCGGGAACATCTCGACGATCGCCGCCAGCGTCTCCTCGATGATCGCGAAGCCGCCGCGCTGGGAATAGGAGACGTAGCCGTCGATGCCGGCGCCGATCACCAGCTCGCCCTTGTCGGACTGGCTGACATAGGCGTGCACGGCGTTCGACATGACGACGCAGTCGATCACCGGCTTGATCGGCTCGGACACCAGCGCCTGCAGCGGGTGGCTCTCCAACGGCAGGCGGAAGCCGGCGAGGTTGGCCAGGACCGAGCTGTGGCCGGCGGCCACCACCCCGACCTTGCCGGCGCCGATATAGCCGCGCGTGGTCTCGACCCCGACGACGCCCCCCTGCTGGGTGCGGAAGCCGGTGACCTCGCAGTTCTGGATGATGTCGACGCCGCGGGCGTCGGCGCCGCGGGCATAGCCCCAGGCGACGGCGTCGTGCCGCGCCGTGCCGGCCCGGCGCTGCACCGTGCCGCCATAGACCGGGAAGCGGATCGTCGGGTCCGGGTTCAGGGCGGGGCAGAACTCCAGCACCTGGTCGCGGGTCAGCCAATCGCTGTCGATGCCGTTCAGCCGGTTGGCGTGCAGCCGGCGCATCAGCTCGCGCGCCTCATGCGGGTCGTGGCAGATGTTCATCACGCCGCGCTGGCTGAACATGACGTTGTAGTTGAGGTCGGCCGACAGGCCCTCCCACAGCTTCAGCGCATGCTCGTAGATGAAGGCCGAGGCGTCGTACAGGTAGTTGGAACGGACGATGGTGGTGTTGCGGCCGGTGTTGCCGCCGCCGATCCAGCCCTTCTCCAGCACCGCGACATTGGTGATGCCGTGCTCCTTCGCCAGATAGTAGGCAGTGGCCAGGCCGTGCCCGCCGCCGCCGACGATGACCACGTCATAGGCCGGCTTGGGATCGGGCGAGCGCCACGCCTTCTGCCAGCCTTCGTGGTGCGACAGCGCGTTGCGGACGAGGGAGAAGACGGAATATCGGGACATCGATCCGGGGCGGGTCCAGGGTGAGCGCGGGCATGGTGCAGAGCCAGCCGGCCCGCCGCGAGCTTAGGCGCGACACGCAGGCGTCGCCCTGCGCCAAGGGCGAGGCGCACGGATCACCGCGTAGGTTGGGTTCGCCCGGCGAACCCAACACTCCCACGGCCGACCCGATGTTGGGTTCGCTTGCCGCGAACCCAACCTACGAAGCGGCGGAGTGCCTCAGTCGGCCGGAATCTCCCGCCCGCGGCCGACGCGGCGCAGCATCTCGATCAGCTCCGGCTGCTCGTCCCGGACCCGACGGTACTGCGGGCGCAGCGCGTCGCGCAGCCGGCCCTGGGTGCCCAGCGCCGCCTCGGCATAGTCGATCATCACCGTGTTCGGCCAGGCCTGCGGCCGGATCGCCGCCAGCTTCGCCACCGAAGCCTCCTCCTCGCCCGGATGGCGCTGGGCGATCAGCATCAGCATCGAGGCGGTCGAGCGCGAGACGCCCATATGGCAGTGCACCAGCAGATGGCGCAGGCTTTCGCCCTCCAGCGCCATCGCCTCGCCGAACTCCAGGATCGAGGCGACATGGTCCGGGGTCGGGAAGATGTGGCCCGGCATCTCGTCGATGATGTCGTGGAAGCGCAGATCGAGGCGGCGATGCGGGGCGAAGCCGTCGAAATAGGTCTCGGCCGGGGTGCCCGGATCGGCGATCGACAGCACATGGGTGACGCCGGCGGCGCGGAAGCCGGCGATCTCCTCCAGGCCGCAGACGGTGAGATGGCGGTCGGGGTGCAGCAGCATCGGATCGTCCTCGGAATCGGGCGAGGACTCTCCCGCCCGGCCGCCTCCGGGTCAAACGCCGATGCCGGGCCTCAGCCGTGCGGACGGGGCATGCGGCCCGTCAGAACAGCCCTTCTATCTGGCCGCTCTCGTTCAAGCGGATGTTGTTGGCCGCCGGTGTCCTCGGCAGGCCGGGCATGGTCATGATCTCGCCGCAGATCGCCACCAGGAACTCCGCCCCCGCCGACAGGCGCAACTCGCGCACCGGCACCACATGGTGCGACGGCGCGCCCTTCAGGGCCGGGTCGGTGGAGAAGCTGTACTGGGTCTTGGCGACGCAGACCGGGAAATGGCCATAGCTCTTCTGGTACTGGGCGAACTGGTCGCGCACCCGCTTGTCGGCGATGATGTCGTCGGCGCCGTAGATCGCGGTCGCGATCGTCCGCATCTTCTCCCACAGCGGCAGGTCGTCGTCGTACAGGGTGCGGAACTGGGAATGGTCCTCGGCCAGGGCCGCGACCTTGTGCGCCAGCTCCACCGTGCCGGCGCTGCCGTCCGCCCAGTGGGTGCAGATTTGGGCCTCGACCCCGTGCTCGGCGCAGTAGTCGCGCACCGCCTGCAGCTCGGCCTCGGTGTCGGCGACGAAGCGGTTGACCGCGACCACCGCCGGCACGCCGAACTGGCCGACGTTGCGGATGTGGCGGCCGAGATTGGCCAGGCCCTTCTTCAGCGCCGCCACGTTCTCCTGCCCGAGCTCCTCCTTGGCCACGCCGCCATGCATCTTCAGCGCCCGCACGGTGGCGACGATCACCACCGCCGCCGGCTTCAGCCCGGCCTTGCGGCATTTGATGTCGAAGAACTTCTCGGCCCCGAGATCGGCGCCGAAGCCGGCCTCGGTGACGACATAGTCGGCCAGCTTCAGCGCCGTCTTCGTCGCCATCACCGAGTTGCAGCCATGAGCGATGTTGGCGAAGGGGCCGCCATGGACGAAGGCCGGGTTGTTCTCCAGCGTCTGCACCAGGTTCGGCATGAATGCGTCCTTCAGCAGCACGGTCATCGGCCCGTCCGCCTTCAGGTCCTTCGCCGTCACGGGCCGGCGGTCGCGCGCCTGGCCGACGATGATGCGGCCCAGCCGCTGCTCCAGATCCTCCAGGCTCTTCGACAGGCAGAAGATCGCCATCACCTCGGACGCCACGGTGATGTCGAAGCCGTCCTCGCGCGGGAAGCCGTTGGCGGCGCCGCCCAGGCTGGTGACGATCGAGCGCAGCGCCCGGTCGTTCATGTCCATCACCCGGCGCCACGTCACCCGGCGGGTGTCGATCTCGAGCGCATTGCCCCAGTAGATGTGGTTGTCGAGCAGCGCCGACAGCAAGTTGTGGGCGCTGCCGATGGCGTGGAAGTCGCCGGTGAAGTGCAGGTTGATCTGCTCCATCGGCACCACCTGGGCGCGGCCGCCGCCGGCGGCGCCGCCCTTGATGCCGAAGCAAGGACCGAGCGACGGCTCGCGCAGGCAGATCGCGGTCTTGCGGCCGATCCGGTTCAGACCGTCGCCGAGCCCGACCGTGGTGGTGGTCTTGCCCTCCCCCGCCGGGGTCGGGGTGATGGCGGTGACCAGGATCAGCTTGCCGTCGGGCCGGCCGCCGAGCCCGTCGACGAAGCCGGGCGTCAGCTTGGCGATGTGCGGGCCGTAGGGATAGAGAGCCTCGGAGGGGATACCGAGCATCGCGCCGACCTCGGCGATCGGCCGCAGGGTCGCCGCCCGGGCGATCTCGATGTCCGACGGTGCCCCCATGTCCAAAGCTCCCCAGCCAGTTTTTGCGTCGATCGTCCCATAGCATCCGGGGCGGCACCGCGTCTGCGGCGACGTCGTCCGGCCTTGCTGCGACGCGCCAGGTCGCGGCGGCACGAGCCATGCGTCCAGCGGATCGCATCATCACTTGCCCGTCGCATATGGCCTCTTTGTCGGATTTGCGACCCGTGCTACCGATTCGTCCAATAAGGCGCGCCCCATCGCGGGAATGTCGCCGGGAGGCACTCACGCATGGGCCAGGATCCAGCCTTCGACACCGAGACGATCGGCTTCCTGCTGATTCCGCAGTTCTCGATGATCGCCTTCACCTCGGCGGTCGAGCCGCTGCGCATCGCCAACCGCATGGCCGGCAAGCCGCTGTACCGCTGGATGGTGCTGTCCAAGGACGGCCAGGCGGTGAAAGCCAGCAACGGCATCAGCGTCGGCGTCGACACCTCGCTGGCCGAGCTCAGCCGCCAGGCCGGCGTGTCCAGGCCGCTCGACATGATCTTCGCCTGCTCCGGCCTCGGCATCGAGCGCTACCGCGACGACGAGGTCTTCGCCTGGCTGCGCCGGGCGGAGCGGCAGGGCGTCGGCGTCGGCGCGCTGTGCACCGGCTCGCATCTCCTGGCCCGGGCCGGGCTGCTCGGCGGCTATCGCTGCGCCATCCATTGGGAGAACCTGCCGGGCTTCGCCGAGACCTTCCCCGAGATCCCGGTGTCGAGCGACCTGTTCGAGGTCGACCGCAACCGCTACACCTGCTCCGGCGGCACCGCAGCGATCGACATGATGCTGCACCTGATCGCGATCCGGCAGGGCCGCGACCTGGCGACCAAGGTGTCGGAGCAGTGCCTGGTCGACCGCATCCGCAGCCCGCACGACCGCCAGCGCCTGCCGCTGCGGGCCCGGCTGGGCGTGCACAACCCGAAGCTGGTCTCGGCCATCGAGCTGATGGAGGCGAACATCGCCGAGCCGCTGCCGCAGGAGGAGCTGGCGGCCCATGTCGGCCTGTCGCGCCGGCAGCTGGAGCGGCTGTTCCGCAAGCAGCTGGGCCACAGCCCGGCGCATTACTATCTCGAGCTGCGGCTGGAGCGGGCGCAGCACCTGATCAACCAGAGCGACCTGCCGATCGTCGACCTGGCCCTGGCCTGCGGCTTCGTCTCGGCCTCGCATTTCTCCAAATGCTACCGCCAGCTCTACGGCCGCTCGCCCCGGGAGGAGCGGGCGAACGCCATCCTGCGCGGCGTGCCGATGCCCGAGCGGCCGGTCCGTCAGAGAGTCCCCGCTTGACGACGCAATCCAGCTTTGCTGCGCTGCGGTAACTGGGGACTCGCTTCGGAGGACCGATCTGTGCATAGTCCGCGACTTCGCGTAACGGCATCCCGGACCCGAATGCCCGTAGACCGGACCTGGCAGCCCGCTTCGGCCGCCGACCGCCTCGCCGCTGAGACCCCTAGCACCCCATGACCCGATTCTATGTGACCGGCACCGATACCGGTGTCGGCAAGACCCTCGCCTGCGCCTGCCTGGCCGCCGCCTGGGACGCCGACTACTGGAAGCCGGTGCAGACCGGCCTGGCCGAGAAGCCGGCGGACACCGCCATCATCGCCGCCCTGACCGGCCTGCCGGCCGACCGGCTGCAGGCGCCGACCTACACTTTCCAGGCCCCGCTGGCCCCGGTCGCCGCCGCGGCGCTGGAGGAGAGCGAGATCGACCCGGCCGCGCTGACGCCGCCCTTCTCGCCCCGGCCGCTCTTGATCGAAGGCCCGGGCGGCGGGCTGATGGTGCCGCTGGACTGCTCGACGCTGGCGATCGACCTGCTGGCGGTATGGCGTTATCCGACCATCGTCGTGGCCCGCAGCGGCCGCGGCACGATCAACCACACGCTGCTGACCATCGAGGCCCTGCGCCACCGCAAGATCCCGATCGCCGGAGTGGTGATGAACGGCCCGCTCAACGCCGGCAACCGCGCCGCGATCGAGAAGCATGGCGGCGTGCCGGTGATCCTGGAGATCCCGGAGCTGCCGAAGGTGACACGCGCCGTGGTCGAGGAGCTGGCCCACGCCGTGCCGCCGCTCGGCGAGATCGTCTCCGAGGCGGTCGCCGCCTGAGGCGACGGCCCCGTCACCGGGCCTCGCAGGCCTCCACTCTCCCGTCCCGCCGGCGCAGCAGGGCATAGGCGACCAGCGCCGCCGCCAGGGTCGCCACCACCAGGACGGCGAGCATCGCCTGGAAGGCGGCGCCATAGGCCTGGGCCAGAGCCGCCCGGCCGAGGCCGGGCAGCATCGCCTCGGCCCGGCCCATGTCGCCGCCGGCCAGGGCGTTGACCGCGTCGGCCACCCGGGCCTCGCCGCCCGCGGCCCGGTGCAGGCCGGACTGGCCGAGCGCCACCACCAGGGCGCCGGCCGCCGCGATCGCCACCGCCTCGCCCGCCACCCGCATGGTCGAGAAGATGCCGGTGGCCATGCCGGCGCGCTCGCGCGGCACGACGCTGACCGACAGGTCGTCCATCAGCCCCCAGGGCAGGCCGGTGCCGATGCCGACCACCAGCATCGGCAGGGCCAAGGTCATGGCCTCGGCACCGACCGGCACGGCGGCGAGCCAGCCGAGGCCGACCGCGGCGATCACGAGGCCGATCGCCGACAGCACCGCCGCCGGGATCCGGCGGGCCAGCATCCCGGCCAGGAACGGCACCACCGCCATCGGCGCCGACAGCGCGATCATCAGCCCGCCGGCCTCGATCTCGCTCATTCCCTCGGCGCCGATGAAGCGCACCGGCAGCAGCACCAGCGGCACCACGAAGCAGACGGCGGTGGCGATCGGCAGGAACTGCGCCCCGACGAAGCGCGGATAGCGGAACAGCGACAGGTCCAGCATCGGCCGCCGCACCCGCGTCTCGACCGCGATGAACAGCGCCAGCATCGCCGCGGCGCCGAGCAGCAGGACCAGCACCACCGGGCTGTCCCAGCCGTCCTGCGGCCCCTGCATGATGCCGAAGGTCAAGAGGCCGAGGGCGGCGGTGAAGCTGAACAGGCCGGGCCAGTCGACGCCGGTGGCGCCGGGGTCGCGCGATTCCCGCATCCGCGGCAGGCCGAACACCAGGACCAGCAGGCCGATCGCGGTGCCGGTCAGGAAGATGGCGCGCCAGCCCAGCGTCTCGACCAGCACGCCGGACAGGATCGGGCCGAAGGCCAGGCCGATGCCGAAGCTGGTGCCGAGCAGGCTGAAGGCGCGGGTGCGGGCCGGCCCTTCGAACTCCTGCGCCAGCGAGGCGGCGCCGCCGGCCATGGCGATCGAGGCGGCGATGCCCTGGGCGCCGCGCAGCAGGTCGAGCGCCACCACCGATGGCGCGAAGCCCAGCACCAGCGACAAGAGGGCGAAGCCGGCCACGCCGATGCCGAACATGCGCTTGCGGCCGAGCTGGTCGGCCAAGGCACCTGCGGCCATGACGAAGCTGCCGAAGCTGAGCACGAAGGCGTTCACCACCCAGGCCAGGGCCACCGGGCTGCCGCCGAGCTCGCGCCCGATCGCCGGCAGCGCCACGGCCGGGCCGGTGAAGCTGAGCGGCATCATCAGCCCGGCCAGACAGACGGCGCCCAGCACCCAGAGGCCGTTGCCAGCCTCGTCGGACATGGCGCGCGCGGTCATATTCTCGTCCTCGGCTGGGGCGGTCATATGGACATGCCGCCGTCGATGGTCAGCGCGGCGCCGGTGACGAAGCGGCTTTCGGCCGAGGCCACCCAGGCGACCAGCCCGGCGATGTCGTCGCCGCTGCCGTAGCGCGGGATCGCCATCAGCGACCGCAGGGTGTCGGCGCGCGGTCCGTCGGCCGGGTTCATGTCGGTGTCGGTCGGGCCCGGCTGCACCAGGTTGACGGTGATGCCCTGGGGCCCGAGGTCGCGCGCGGCCCCCCTGACCAGGCCCGTCAGCGCCGTCTTCGACAAGGTGTAGAGCGTGATCCCGGCCCCCGGCACGCGTTCGGCCAGGTTGCTGCCGATGACGATGATCCGCCCGCCCTCCGGCAGGTGCCGGGCCGCCGCCTGGGCGGCGACGAAGACGCCGCGGACATTGATCGCGAGGGTGCGGTCGAACTCCTCGACCGTGTACTCCGCGAAGGGCTTATGCACGGCGATGCCGGCATTGGCGACCAGGATGTCGAGCCGGCCGAGCCCTGCCGCCGCCCGGTCCACCGCCGCGGCGGCCGCCGCCGGGTCGGCGCTGTCGGCCTGGATCAGCAGGGCGCGCCGGCCGGCCGCCTCGACGTCCCTTGCCACCTCCGCCGCCTTGTCGGGCGAGGCGCTCCAGGTCAGGGCGACGTCGGCGCCCTGGCGTGCCAGGCGACGGGCGATGGCGGCGCCGATGCCGCGGCTGGCGCCGGTGACGAGCGCCGCCGTTCCGGACAGGTCGGCCATGGGATGCTCCATATCTTTAATGATCGATAAATAAATAGCTGGCGCAGTTGCATCCCGCGGTCAAGCGATTTATTTATGGATCATTAAAGAAAGGAATGGAGATGGCGGAACGCGGCCGACCTCGCGGTTTCGATCGGGACGTCGCCCTGCGGCGGGCGATGGAGCTGTTCTGGCGGCACGGCTATGAGGGCGTGTCGATGGCCGACCTGACCGCGGCGATGGGCATCGCGGCGCCCAGCCTCTACGCCGCCTTCGGCAGCAAGGAGGCGCTGTTCCGCGAGGCGGTCGCGCTGTATCGCGCCACCGATGGTTCGGCCACCCGCCGGGCGCTGGACTGCGAGCGGACGGCGCGCGCGGCGATCGAGGCGATGCTGCGCGACAACGCCGACGCCTTCACCGACCCCGGCCTGCCAAATGGCTGCTTCGTCATCCTCGGCGCCATCAACACGGCGCCGGAGCATGAGGGCGTGCGCGCCCATCTGCTGGACCTGCACAAGGAATCCTGCGGCCTGATCCTGCGCCGGCTGGAACAGGGCGCGACGGCGGGCGAGTTCCCGCCGGACCTGGATCTGGGCCCGCTCGCCGGCTTCACTTCGACCGTGCTGGCCGGCCTGTCGATCAAGGCCCGCGACGGCACCGGCCGCCGCGAGATGCACGCCATCATCGACCACGCCATGGCGGCCTGGGACGCGATGGTGGGGAAGCCTTCTAAGCCGGCGGGCGCTGCCAGCGGCGGGTGATCTTGTACACCGCGGCCGGCGGGACGTTGGCGACCGCCCGGCCGACCCGCACCGCCTTGAGCCCGAGCCGGTCGAGAATGGCGCGCGGGATCGGGCAGCGCGGCCCGTAGGTGAACTGGTAGAACGCGCCGTCCGGCCGCAGATGGCCGAAGGCGCCGTCGAGGATGCCGATCACCGTCTTGGGCGGCATCGACAGCACCGGCAGGCCGCTGACCACGGCGCCCGCCTTTTCGCCGCCGAAGGGATCGGCCGCGCCCAGCCGGGCCGCGTTCATGCACAGCACCTGCGCCGCCGGGAAGCGCTGGCGCAGCAGCGCCGCGAAATCCGGCCCGGCCTCGACCAGCGCCAGCCGCGATTCCGGCACGCCGCGGCCGATCAGCGCCCGGGTGAACGCCCCGGTGCCGGGCCCGAGCTCGATCACCGGCGCCGTCTCCGGCCCGATCTCGGCGGTGATCGCGGCGGCCAGGGCCCGCCCCGAGGGCACCACCGCGGCCACCCGCAGCGGCGCCTTCAGCCAGGCGCGGAAGAAGGCGAAATCATCGGCCGCGTCCTGGCGGCGCGTGGGGCCGGCCGCGGGCCGCGGCGACCTCGCGGCGCCCGGCATCAGGACCGGCGACGCGCCGGCGGAGGAGACGGCGACGGCCTGCCGCCGGCGGGAGAAGCTACGCCACATCATCGTGCCCATCAGCTCCAGAGACAGCAGCGCGACCAGCGCCGTCAACGCGATCGAGGATGCATTCGGGTCGGGCTCGAACAGCGACGCGGCGGCATAGCCGGTGCCGATGAACAGCCCGTTCCACAGCCCGATCCCAAGGGCGGTGGCCATGAAGAACATCAGGGGACGGGCCCGCAGCAGCCCTGCGATGCCGGGCACCACCAGCCGCACCGTCGGGACCAGTTGCGCCACCAGCGCGAACAGTACTCCGCGGTCCCGCAGCCAGGCGATGCAGCGGTCGACCCGCGCCGGCGCCATGCCGAAGAAGCCGGCGGTGCGGCGCAGCAGCGCCCCGGCCCGCGCCTCGCCCAGGCCCCAGCCCAGCCCGTAGAACAGGGCGCAGCCGGCGACGCCGCCGATCACGGTCAGCGCGAAGGCCAGCGGCAGCGACCAGTAGCCCTCGCCCACCGCCACCCCGACCGCGACCAGGAGGCCGTAGGAGGGCAGGATCGGCAGCAGGCGCTCGACCAGCATGAGACCGAACAGACCGGCAACGCTGCAGGCGGCGATCCAGGGCATGAGGTCTCCCAGCGGGTCCATGGCCGACTCCCCTGTTATCATAGTAGGAACGGGAAGGTCAGGGGAACGCGATAGCGGTGCGTTCCGCTGATATGAGCGCGACCGTCAGCGGCAGGGTACGGCAGCGGCGTTGCGTCGCAGCGAACAGGGCGTTGGCCAGGGCCGGCGCCACCGGCGGCAGCCCCGGCTCGCCCAGCCCGCCCCAGGGCCCGTCGCCGCGCAGGAACCGCACCTCGATCTCCGGCGTCGCGGCGAGGCCGAACAGCGGATAATCCGGGAAGTTGCGCTCGACCACGGCGCCGCCCTCGATCGTGATCCGCTCCGCCATCGCCGCGCTCAGCCCCATCACCACCGCGCCCTCCACCTGCTGCCGCGCCGTGTCGGGGTTGCAGACGTCGCCGCAATCGACGGCTGCGATCACCCGATGCACCATCGGCTTGCCGCCGGAGCCGACCGAGGCCTCGACCACATGGGCGACCACCGTTCCGTAGGCCTCGGCCACGGCGATGCCGCGGCCGGTGCCGGCCGGCAGCGGCACGCCCCAGCCGGCCGCCTCGGCCGCCGCCTCCAGCACCCGGCGGTGCCGCGATCCCGGCGGCAGCAGGTCGCGGCGATAGGCGAAGGGGTCGCGGCCGGCGGCATGGGCCAGCTCGTCGATGAAGCTCTCGGCCCAGAAGGCGTGCTGGGTGTGATTGACGCCGCGCCAGGACCCGCGCCGCACCGGGTCCGGCACCGCCACGGCGCGGATCGACTGATGCGGGATCGCATAGGGGATCCGGAAGGCCTCGACCGGCGCCGGCATCCCGTCGACATAGAGCTGCGACCAGGCCAGCGGCGTGCCGTCCGGCGCCAGCACGGCCCGGATCCGGGTGGCCAGGCGCGGCCGGAAGGTGCCCTGGGCGAAGTCCTCCTCCCGACTCCACACCAGCTTCACCGGGTTGGGTGCCGCCGCCTTCGCCAGCGCCACCGCCTGGACGAGATAGGCCGGAGGCCCGTCGTCGCGACCGCCGCGGCGGCCGAAGGAGCCGCCCATCGGCAGCGGCACCAGCGTCACGTCCTCCTCCGCCAGCCCGGACAACTCGATCAGCCGGCGCTTGGCCACCAGCGGGTTGTGGTCGCCGGCCCAGACCGTCAGCCGGCCGCCGGCGAGCCGTGCGGTGACGGTGATCGGCTCCATCGCCGCATGGTGCAGATGCGGCACGCGGTAGGCCGCCTCGACGATGCGGTCGGCCGGCGCCTGCGCCAGCGCCGAGGCGGCGTCGCCGAGCGTCACCCGCGCCTCGCCCTCCGCCTCGGCCAGCGCCTCGTCCTGGGCCGCATCGATCGAGGCGCAGGACACGCCGCCATGGCCACCGTCGGAGAAGCGCGGCGCCAGCACGGCCAACCCTTTTCGCGCCGTCCAGCTGTCGCGGGCGATCACGGCGACGGCGTCGTCCAACCGCAGCACCTGCTCCACCCCCGCCATCGCCAGGGCCGGGGCGGGATCGACCGAGAGCAGCCGTCCGCCCGGCACCGGCGCCGCCGTCACCGTCGCCACGCGCATCCCGGGCAGGGCCAGGTCGATGCCGTAGCCGAAGGCGCCGGTGACCTTGGCCGGGATATCGAGCCGCGGCACCGGCGTGCCGATCAGGCGCCAGCGCTGCCGCGGCTTCAGCGGCGGGCTGGCCGGGACCGAAAGATCCGCCGCCGCGGCCGCCAGCTCGCCATAGCGCGCCGATTGCCCGCCGCCGGACCGGATCACCCGGCCCGCGGCGGTGACCAGCGCGCCGGCCGGCACGCCCCAGCGCCGGGATGCCGCCTGGATCAGCATCTGCCGCGCCGCGGCGCCGACCAGGCGCATGCCGACCTGGCCGGTCATCCGCACCGCGGTGGAGCCGCCGGTCTGCTGCAGGTCGATGAACCGGGCCGCGGCGGCGAAGGCGGCGTCGACCGCGCCGTCCAGCACCCCGGGCACCGACCAGTCCTGCAGGGTCCAGCCTTCGGCCAGGAAGCGGTTGGCGAAGGCGCGGTCGGCCGGCGCCTGGGCCGCGCGCACCTGCGCCCAGTCCACGTCCAGCTCCTCCGCCGCCATCATGGCCAAAGCGGTGTGCACCCCCTGCCCCATCTCGGTGTGCGGGACATAGACCGTGACCGTGTCGTCGGCGCCGATCTCGAGCCAGCCGGCCAGCAGCGTGCCGCCGTCCTGCTCCGCCAGCTGCCGGGCGCGGACGTCGAAGCCGCGGTCCCAGGCCCGCCAGCCGAGCGCCAGCCCGCCGGCCGCGGCGATGGTGGCGGTGAGAAACCAGCGCCGCTTCACCGCCCGGCCCTCACGCCTGCGCCGCCAGGGCGCGGATGGCCCGGCGCACCCGCGGATAGGTGCCGCAGCGGCACAGATTGGTGATGGTGGCGTCGATCTCGGCATCCGTCGGCGACGGCCGAGCACGCAGCAGGGCGGCCGCCGCCATGATCATGCCGGGCTGGCAATAGCCGCATTGCGGCACCTGGATCTCGACCCAGGCCCGCTGCACCGGGTGCAGCCCATCGGCCGGCGAGGGCTGCACCGTCTCCGGCAGCCCCTCGATGGTGGTGACCGCGGCGCCGGCGGCCGACCCCACCGGCACGCTGCAGGACCTGACCGCCGCCCCGTCGAGATGCACGGTGCAGGCGCCGCAGGCGGCGACACCGCAGCCGTATTTCGTGCCGGTCAGCCCGGCCGCCTCGCGGATCACCCACAGCAGAGGCGTCTCCGGGTCGCCGTCGAAGGTGAAGGGCCGTCCGTTCACAGTCAGAGCGATGCTCATGGCCGCGCCTCCTCTGCTTCATGGAAGAAGGCTATGGCCGCTCGCTTTGTCCCGGTATCCAGAATAATCTGCAGTCGCCATGAAGAGACCCTTCACAATCGAGCGCGACCAGCTGGACGGCGTGATCGCCGTGCTGCGCGTCGCCGAGCGCCGCAGCTTCCGCGCGGCGGCGGAGGAGCTGGGGGTCTCGCCCTCCGCCATCAGCCAGACCATCCGCGGGCTGGAGGCGCGGCTGGGCGTGGCGCTGCTGACCCGCACCACCCGCAAGGTCGGGCTGACCGAGGCCGGACAGCGCTTCGTCGACCGCGCCCGGCCGGCAGTGGCGGAGATCCTGGCCGCCTTCGACGCGGCGCAGAACCTGGGCGAGGAGGTGACCGGCCTGCTGCGGCTGAACATGCCGCGGGCGCTGGTGCATTTCCTGGCCGAGCCGATCCTGCTGGAGTTCCGCGCCGCCCATCCGGCGCTGCAGGTCGAGATCTTCGCCGACGACAGCTTGGCCAATATCGTCGCCGAGGGCTTCGACGCCGGCATTCGCCTGGGCGAGCTCCTGGAGGCCGACATGGTGGCGGTGCGGCTGACCCCGCCCTTCAAGTTCAGCGTGGTCGGCGCCCCCGGTTATTTCGCCCGGCACGGCCGGCCGCAGCGGCCGGAGGACCTGCACCGCCACGCCTGTATCGGCACGCGCCAGTCGCCGCAGGGGCCGATCTATCGCTGGGAGTTCGTCGACGGCAGCCGCGCCTTCGACATGGCGGTGGCCGGGCCGGTGATCGTCAACACCGGAGAGATGAACGTGATGGCGGCGGAGATGGGCGTCGGCCTCGCCTACACCGCGGCGCCGGCGGTGCAGGAGCAGGTCGCCGCCGGGGCCCTGGAGCCGGTGCTGGAGGAGTTCTGCCCCGGCACCCCCGGCCTGTTCCTGTACTACCCCAGCCGGGCCCAAGCCCTGCCCAAGCTGCACGCCTTCATCCAGTTCGTGCACGACAAGCTGCGGCCGGGGACGACGGCCTATATCGGGACGCGGGTGAGCGGCTGAGAAAATCCGCCCGGCCTGTCGGTTCCCAGCCTCCTCGGTCGTCCTATGTTCGGTCCAACCCAACGGAGGAGACCCGGGATGTCCTATGCAGACGGATTCGTGCTGGCGGTGCCGAAGGCCAGGCTGGAGGAGTACAAGGAGATGGCGCGCAATGCCGGCGCGGTGTGGAAGGACCACGGCGCGCTGGCCTATGTCGAATGCATCGGGGATGACACACCCTATGGCGAGCTGACCTCCTTCCCGCGCTCGGTGCTGGCGAAAGAGGACGAGATCGTGATCTTCGCCTGGATCGTCTATGAGAGCCGCGCCGCGCGCGACGAGATCAACAAGAAGGTGATGGCCGACCCACGGCTGAAAGGGGACCCCTCCACCATGCCCTTCGATGGCAAGCGCATGATCTATGGCGGGTTCGAGGTGTTCGTCGAGCTGTAGCGGTCAGGCCGGGTCGCGGTCGAACTGGCCGGCGCCGGCGACCGGCGCCAGCCAGGACTCGCGGCGGATGATCCAGCCTTCGCGGGTCGGGCGCAGATCGCCCGGTGCCTCGTCCAGGGCGCCGAGCAGGATCTCGACCTTGTCCTCGGACGGGTGGAACAGGCGCGAGCCGCAGGCCGGGCAGAAGCTGCGGCCGCGATGGGTGCGCACCTCCCCGGTCGCGGTGAAGGCGTCGCGGGGCCAGTCGGCATAGGCCATGGCGACGGCACCGGTGGCCTTGCGGCATTCGGTGCAGTGGCAGATGCCGATCACCAGCGGCTCGCCCCGGACGGTGAAGCGCACCGCGCCGCAGCTGCAGCCGCCCTGGCGCAGGCGCACGCCATCGGTATCCACCCGCGGTTCCGGCCGCAGCACGGGATAGTCGCTCATCCGGCCCTCCTTCCCTGGTCGTCGGCTGTCCGCTGCTTCAGCAGGCCGGACAGCAGGGCGCCGAAGGCCTGGATCGAATGCCGAGCGGCGACGTCCGGGTCGGGGGCGTTGGCGATCCACTGGGCGGCGTGCAGCATCGCCCCGTTGAGCAGCCGCGCCGTCGCCTCCGGGTCGACCCGCACGATCACGCCATCCCCGGCCAGGCACCGCAGGCTGCCGGCCATCGAGGCGATGCATTCCGACTGGCTGTCCCAGGCCGACGGGTCGCCGAGAACCGACGGGCCGTCGCGCAGGACGATCCGCCGGATCTCCGGCTCCAGCGCCATCTCGAGATAGGCGATGCATTCGTCGCAGAAGCCCTGCCACAGCGAATCGGCGCGGCCGGAGACCTCGCGCAGTCGGGCGTTCATCTCGGCGTCGATCTCGGCGATCACCGCCCGCAACAGGCCCTTCTTGTCGCCGAAATGATGATAGAGGGCGCCGCGGGTCAAGCCGGCCTCGGCGGTGAAGTCGTCCATCGACGCCTCGGCATAGCCCATGGTGCCGAAGGCGTGCCGGGCCGCCGCCAGCAGCTTGGCGCGGGTCTTGGCGATCATCTCGCTGCGTGGTCTGTGGGCCATGCCCTTCCTTTACATACGCGGCGTATGCCAATTGACACACGCCGCCTCCATCATTATCTGCTTCACATACGACGCGTATGCAAGTGCTGCTGCCGCAGCGGAGAGCGCCATGACCAACCCCTATGCCGAGATCTTCCGCGCCCCCGGCGCCAAGGCCTTCTCGGCCGCGGGCTTCATCGCCCGGCTGCCGCTGGCGATGATGACGCTGGGCATCGTCACCATGCTGTCGCAGGCGCGCGGCGAATACGCGCTGGCCGGCGCCGTCTCCGCCACCTTTGCCCTGTCCAACGCACTGATCGCGCCGCAGATCTCGCGGCTGGTCGACCGGCGCGGCCAGGGCCGGGTGGCGGTGCCGGCCACGATCGTCACCGTGGCGGCGATGGCCGGGCTGATGCTGGCCACCCGGCTCGGCGCGCCGGACTGGACCCTGTTCCTGTTCGCGATCGGCGCCGGCGCCATGCCCAGCCTGAGCGCCTTCGTGCGGGCGCGCTGGACCGAGCTGTACCGCGACACGCCGCAGCTGCGCACGGCCTTCGCCTTCGAATCCGTGGCCGACGAGGTGATCTTCATGACCGGCCCGGTGATCGCGATCGGGCTGAGCGTCGCGGTGATCCCGGAGGCCGGGCCGCTGGCCGCCACCCTGCTGCTGGCCGCCGGCGTGACCCTGTTCAGCCGGCTGAAGGCGACCGAGCCGCCGGTGCATGCGCCGGAGGCCGGGCGCGGCCGCTCCGTCATCCGGCTGGGGTCGGTGCGGGTGATCGGGCTGACCATGATCGCGGTCGGCGCCATCTTCGGCACCGCCGAGGTCACCGCAGTCGCCTTCGCCGAGGCGCATGGCGCCACCGCCGCCGCCAGCCTGGTGCTGGCCGCCTACGCCCTGGGGTCGCTGATCGCCGGGCTGGCGTTCGGGGCGATGAAGCCGCGGCTGTCGCTGGCCGCCCAGTTCGTCCTGGCGATCGGCCTGGCGGCGCTGACCACCCTGCCGCTGCTGGTGGTCGACAGCATCCCGGCGCTGGCGCTGGTGCTGTTCCTGGCCGGCGCCGCCGTGTCGCCCACCATCATCACCGCCATGGGGCTGATCGAGCGGCTGGTGCCGCCGTCGCAGCTGACCGAGGGCATCACCTGGGTGATGACCGGAATCGGCATCGGCATGGCCGTCGGCTCCTCCGCCTCCGGCCGGAACATCGACGAGCTCGGCGCTTCGGCCGGGTTCTGGGTGTCGGTCGCGGCCGGGGCCACGGCGCTGGCCGTCGCCCTGCTCGGCCAGCGCTGGCTGCACGGCCGGGCGCCGGCCGGGGCGGCCTGCGTCCCGGCGTAGGCCCGGCTTCCCCGATCAGAGGTGCGGGCCGAGCAGCGACAGGTCGGCGGGGCCGAGGCGGTCCTTGGCGGTGCGCAGCTGGTGCCAGTAGGGGTACAGCACCGGCGGCGCGCTGACCTTATCGAGCCGCGCCCGCTCCTCCGCCGTCAGCACCAGATCGGCGGCGCCGAGATTGTCCTTCAGCTGCGCCTCGGTGCGGCCGCCGATGATCACCGACGTGACCGCCGGCCGCCCGAGCAGCCAGGCCAGCGCCACCTGGGCGCCGGAGACGCCGCGCGCCTCGGCGATCGCGACCAGCGCGTCGACGATCGCCCAGAGCCGGTCCTCGTCGCGGACCGGCGGCTCGTCCCAGCCGGCCAGCTGGCGCGTGCCTTCCGGCGTCACACCGCGCCGGTGCTTACCGGACAGGAGGCCGCCGGCCAGCGGACTCCACACCAGGATGCCGAGGCCCTGGTCGATCGACACCGGCACCAGCTCGTACTCCGCCTCGCGTGCCTCCAGCGTGTAGTGGATCTGCTGGCTGACGAAGCGCTGGCGGTGGGTGCGGTCGCTGACTCCGAGCGCCTTCATCAGGTGCCAGCCGGAATAGTTCGAGGCGCCGATGTAGCGGACCTTGCCCTGGCGTACGAGGCTGTCGAGCGCGTCGATCGTCTCCTCCAGCGGGGTCTGCCCGTCCCATTGATGGACCTGGTACAGGTCGATCACGTCGGTCTTCAGCCGCCGCAGGCTGGCCTCGCAGGCCTCGATCAGGTGGTGGCGCGACAGGCCGCGGTCGTTCGGGCCGTCGCCCATCGGGAAGCGCGCCTTGGTGGCGATCAGCACGCCGGCCTTGCGCTTGCCGCCCAGCACCTCGCCGATGATCTCCTCCGACCCGCCGGTGGAGTAGACGTCGGCGGTGTCGATCAGGTTGACGCCGGCGTCGAGGCACAGGTCGATCTGCCGCCGCGCCTCGTCGACGCCGGCAGTGCCGACCTTGGCGAAATTGCCCTTCCCGCCCATGGTCATGGTGCCGAGGGTGATGGTGGAGACCTTGAGGCCGGAGCGGCCGAGCAGTCGGTATTCCATGACGCGCCTCACTCTTGTCGGGTCGACCAGTCCTAGACCCGCCGATTTCAGCGTTCCAACGGAAAGATCAGATCGCATTCAGCGCCGAAGGTGCTGAATGGTCGGGCGTGATTGCGCCGCGGGGCCGGCCTCTGCACACTCCTCGTTCCCGGTCGGCCGCCAGGACCCGCCCATGCGATCCACCATCGCCATCCCGGTCACCGTCCATCCGACGCCGGACGCGCTGGGCCGCGCCGTCGCCCAGCGCATCCTGGGCGGGATCGAGCGCGCGGCGGAAGAGAGCCGGCCCTATCTGCTGGGCTGCCCGGCCGGGCGATCGGCCGCGCCGGTCTATGCCGCGCTCGGCGCCCTGGCCGGGATGACCCGGTTCGACCTGTCGCGGCTGGTGCTGGTGATGATGGACGAGTACCTGGCCGAGGGGCCGGACGGGCCCGTTCTGTGCGACCCGCGGGCGCATTACAGCTGCCGCCGCTTCGCCGAGCAGGAGATCCGGGCCGTGCTGAACGCCAAGCTGCCGGCACCGCGGCAGTTGCCGGCGACGGGCGTGTGGTGCCCGGCTCCGGCCGAGCCCGAGGCCTATGACCGACGGATCCGCGACGCCGGCGGCATCGACCTGTTCCTGCTGGCCAGCGGCGCCAGCGACGGCCACGTCGCCTTCAACCCGCCGGACAGCCCGGCCGAGGGCGGAACCGCCGTCGTCGCGCTGGCGGAGGAGACGCGGCGCGACAACATGGCGACCTTCCCCGGCTTCGCCGCCATCGCCGAGGTGCCGCACCGGGGCGTGTCGGTCGGCCTCGGCACCATCGCCGGCCTGTCGCGGGCGGCGCTGATGATCATCCATGGCGGCCGCAAGCGGCAGGCGGTGCGGCGGCTGCTGGAAAGCCGCGACTTCGAGCCGGGCTGGCCGGCCACCATCCTGCATCGCTGCCGGCATCCGGAGATCCATCTCGACGCCGCGGCCGCGCGGGAGGCGCAGTGACCGCGGCGGACACCAACGCCGAACTGGCCCGGCTGCGCGACCGGGTCGCGGCCTCGCAGGCGGTGGCCTGCGGCATGGCGCATGAGGCGGTGCCGCGCGATGCGGCCGGTCGGCCCCTGGCCCATGCGGTCGAGCCCGAGGGCTACGCCCGTCCGGCGCTGTGCCCGGCCGGGCGGCGCGACACCCAGCTGGCCTGCAGCCACAGCACCGCCCGGCTGCCGCTGCGGCGGGCGATCGAGACGCTGCAGGCGCGGGACGCGGACGCGGCGGCGGAACTGCTGGCGGAGTGGATGCGCCTGGACACGGCCCTGGGCACGCTGGATCACCGCCGCTACGCGGCCGAGACCCGGCTGGCCGATGCGGTCAGGTCGGGCTCCGACCTGATTTCGGAAGAAAAACGGTCGATCACGGCGCTGGTCCGGGAGCATCGCGACCTGGCCCGGGGGCTCGATGCGTTGCGGGACCGGATCCTGGCCGCGATCGACCGCGGCCTGCTCAGTTGAACACCGCCTCGTAGAAGCGGACGCCCTGCGCCTTCGGCTGGTCCATCGCCGCCGGCACCACCGGGTTGACGAAGACGCCCTCCATCAGCCCCTTGGACGGGTGCCGGATGTTGTAGACCTGGGCGCCGAGATCCGGTGTCGGCGGCGCCGTGAACAGGATCGCGAAGGGGTGGCGCCGCAGCAGGCCCGGCGACTCGTAGGGCGAGAGTCGGACGGCGACGAGCGTCGCCTCCACCCGCCCGCCTGGCCCCTCGACCACGAAGGTCTGGCCACGGTGGTCCTTGAAATCATCGAAGCTGAGTTCGGCGAGCATCGCGACGCTCCCTCAGTCGCGCGGCGGGAAGATGCCTTCCAGCGCTATGATCCAGTTGATCGCCAGATAGGGCGGCATGATCGAGAAGGGCTGGGAGCCGCCGGTCGGGCCGATCGTGCCGGTCACCGGGATCGCCAGGGAGACCGAGGGGCTGGCGCCGCCGGCGGCGAAGGTGTTGACGTCGACGCTCGAGCCGGAGGTCGAGTCCAGGAAGTTCGGCGCGCCCAGGATCGAGTCGGCGGCCGCCGCGGTCAGGGTGGTGCTGCTGGCGGAGGTGGCCACCTTCTGTTGCCCGGCCAAGCTCACGGCATGGGTGTGCGCCGGCAGGTTGTTGATGGTCAGGGTGGTGGTCGGCGTGCCGCTGAGCTCTCCGAGACCGTGGTTGGGCAGCCCCGGACCCTGGCCGGCGCCGATCGGAACTCGGCCGAACAGGTTGGGCAGCCCGAAGGTGGTCTGGCCGTTGCCGCCATAGGTGGTGCCGAGCAGGGCGAACAGAGCCGAGTTCTGCGCGATCGACAGGATCTGGCCCCCGCAGAAGGCCCAGCCGCGCGGCGCGAAATTCGGCGCCCAGCCCATGATCGTGGCGAGATAGGATTCCATCTGAAATGCTCCTGAAAAAATGAGATCGACAATGCGTCAAACGCCTGATGCCGGTTCGCGCCCTCGACGTGAGGGATCGAACCGGCATCAGCGATGGTAAAACGAATAGAAATATAGTTTCAATCTTAATCGATTGAATGACCAATTATGCTGTGAATTCGGCATAAAAGCAACCCGATACTTCACCGCGCCAGCCAGCCGCCATCGACCGGCAGCAGCGCCCCGGTGACGTAGCCGCTGTGCGGCGAGGCCAGGAACAGCGTCGCCGTCGCCAGGTCCTGCGGCACGCCCCAGCGGCCGGCGGGGATGCGGTCGAGGATCTGGCGGGTGCGCACCGGATCGGCGCGCAGCGCCTCGGTGTTGTCGGTTTCCATATAGCCGGGGGCGATGGCGTTGACGGTGATGCCCTTCGGCGCCAGCTCGTTCGCCATCGCCCGGGTCAGTCCGGCGATACCGTGCTTGGCCGCGGTGTAGGACGGCACGCGGATGCCGCCCTGGAAGGACAGCACCGAGGCGACATGGATGATCCGGCCCCGGATGCCCTGCCCCACCATGTGGCGGGCGACGGCCTGGCTGAGGAAGAAGGCGCTCTTCAGGTTCACCGCCATCACCGCGTCCCAGTCCGCCTCGCTGAACTCCAGCAGGTCGGCGCGGCGGATGATGCCGGCGTTGTTGACCAGGATGTCGATCCGGCCGAGCCGGGCGACGATGTCGGCCACCACCGCCTCGAGCCCGGAGGAGTCCTCGAGGTCGCGCACCACCTCGACGAAACGGCGGCCGGTGCCGGCGATCGCCGCCGCGGTGTCCGGCATCGGGCGGGAGCCGAGCCCGGCGATATCGGCCCCGGCCTCGGCCAGCGCCACGGCGATGCCGCGGCCGAGCCCGGTGCGCGCGCCGGTGACCAGCGCCACCTGCCCTGAGAGATCGAACAGGCCGGAGCTCACAGCAGGTCCCCCATGGCGACGAAGTCCATGTCGGTGAAGGCCTGGTTGTCGCCCGCCATGCTCCAGATGAAGGCATAGGCGGCGGTGCCGGCGCCACAATGGATCGACCAGGGCGGCGACAGCACCGCCTGCTCGTTGCGGACAACCAGGTGGCGGGTGGCCGAGGGCCGGCCCATGAAGTGCATCACCACCGCATCGGCCGGCAACTCGAAATAGAAATACGCTTCCATCCGCCGGTCATGGGTGTGCGCCGGCATGGTGTTCCAGACACTGCCGCTGTGCAGCCGGGTCAGGCCCATCAGCAACTGGCAGGTCGGCAGCACCTCCGGATGCAGGTACTGGTGCAGGGTGCGGCGGTTGCTGGTCTCGGGCGCCCCCAGCTCCTTGACGATCGCCTGGTCGCGCGCGACCACCCGCGACGGCAGCCCGGCATGGGCCGGGGTCGAGTTGATGTAGAATTTCGCCGGATTGGCCGGATCGACGCTGGCGAAGGCGACCGAGGCGGTGCCCTTGCCGAGATAGAGCGCGTCCTGCGGCCCGACCTCGAACACGGTCTTGTCCGCCGTGACCCGGCCGGGACCGCCGACATTGATCAGGCCGAGCTCGCGCCGCTCCAGGAGCGTGGCGCTGCCGACCAGCCTGGCCAGGTCTTCGCCGACCACCAGCGGCGCGTCGGTCGGCACCGCCCCCATCACCAGCATCCGGTCGTAATGGGTGTAGGTGGCGCTCAGCCGGCCCGGGACCATCAGCTGCTCGATCAGGAAATGCCGGCGCAGATCCTCGCCGTCGAGCATCTCGGCCTGCTCGTAATGCACCGCCTGGCGGGTGGTCGGGATGTCGCTCGCGGTCATGCGTGTGTCCTCGTCTAGCGGGTCCGGCCCGGGGCGGGCTCGTCGAACAGTTCGGGGTGCTCGGCCTCGATCCGCGGCAAAGCGCGCAGGATCTCGGTCAGGTGGTGGCGCATCGCCCGCTCCGCCGCGTCGGCGTCGCGGGCGTCGATCGCGGCCATGATGGCGCGGTGCTGGTCGACCAGCGGCAGCATCGCCTCGGCGCCCGGCAGCGTCAGGGTGCAGATCCGGTCCATATGCGCCTTCAGGTCCTCCACCGCCGTCCAGGCCAAGCCGCAGCCGGCGCCCTCGGCAATGGCGATGTGGAACAGCTCGTCGGCGCGCTGGAAGTCGTGATGGTTGCCGCGCGACGCGGCCCTGGCCTGGGCGTCGAGCAGGTCGTCGATGCGCTCGCGGCTCGACCGGTCGAAGCCCTCGCAGGCGCGCCGCACCAGGGCCACCTCGACCGATTCGCGGACGAAGCGCGCCTCCGCCATCCGCCGCACCGACAGCTTGACCACCACGGTGCCGCGCTGCGGCTGCACCTCGACCAGCCGGGTCTTCGCCAGCGCGATCAGCGCCTCGCGCACCGGCTGGCGCGACACGCCATAACGCTGTGCGATCTCCTGCTCCGACAGCCGGGCGCCGGGCGGCAGCTCCAGCGCCACGATGGCGCGGCGCAGCTCGCGCTCCAGCCGATGCGCGGCGGATTCGAAGCTGTGGGCGGGGTCGATCTTCACGCCGGATCCTGCATGCCGTTGCCACCTTGCATAACAGCCCATACTACCATACACAAGAATCCAGATCAGCCGACGGAGCCTGCCATGAGTTCGAGCCGCGACCTGGCCATCGCCTTCACCGAAGCGCGCCGCGCCGGCCGCGCCTTGCCGGCCTATCCCGGCACGCTGCCGCCGGATCTTCCCACCGCCTATGCGGTGCAGGAGGAGGCGATCGGCCTGTGGACCGATACGCTGGTCGGCTGGAAAGTGGCCGGCATCGCCGAAGTCTGGCGCCCGCGCTACGACGCGCCGCGCCTGGCCGGCCCGGTCTTCGCCCGCAACTTCCGCGACGCCCGCGAGCGACGGGTGGAGACGCCGGTGATCCCCGGCGGCTTCGGCGCGGTCGAGGCCGAATTCGTGCTGCGGATCGGCCGCGACATCCCGGCCGAGGCGCGGCCGCGCACCCTCGACGAGATGCGGCCCTTCGTCGCCGCGGTCCATGCCGGGATGGAGATCGCCGGCAGCCCGCTGGCAACCCTCAACGACCTCGGACCCGGCGCCGTGGCCAGCGATTTCGGCAACAATGCCGGCCTCGTGCTCGGGCCCGAGATCGCGGCGTGGGACATCCGGGCACCGTCCGACTGGACGGTGCGGATGCGGGTCGACGGCGTGGTGGTCGGCGAGGGCAGCGCCGCCCGCGTCGCCGGCGGAGGGCCGATCGCCTCCCTCGCCTTCCTGGCCGAGCATCTCGGCCGCCGCAGCCGGGACCTGCCCGCCGGCAGCTGGGTGCTGACCGGCATGACCACCGGCGTCCATGTGGTGAAGCCGGGCGCCCGGGCCGAGGCCGAATTCGACGGCGTCGGCACCGTCGACGTGCTGGTCACCGCCGTCGGCTGAACCTCCGCCGCGGCGGCGCGGCCGGCTCGCCCGCCGCATGGGCTTCCACAGGCATCGGGCGGTGCGGCCGGTTCCGGGCGATGGCCAGGCCGCCGTGCTTGGCCTTCTCCTCCGGCTCGACATGGATGCTGATGACGGTGTCGGGGCCGATGTCCTTCCGCAGCGTCACCTCGATCCGGTCGCAGATGTCGTGCGCCTCGGAGACGCTCATCGCGCCGGGCACCACCAGGTGGAAGTCGATGAAGGTCAGCCGCCCGGCATGCCGGGTGCGCACGTCATGGGCCTCGAGCGCGCCGCCGCCGGTGCGGGCGATCGCCTCGCGGATGCGGGCCAGGGTCTCCGGCGGCACCGCCTCGTCCATCAGGCCGCCGACCGAATCCCGGACCATGGTGTAGCCGGACCAGAGGATGTTGACCGCCACCAGCGCGGCGAGGATAGGGTCGAGGATCAGCCAGCCGGTCAGGGCCACCAGGCCGACCCCGACCAGCACCCCGCCCGAGGTGTAGACGTCGGTCAGCACGTGCCGGCCGTCCGCCACCAGCGCCGGCGCACGGAGGCTCCGGCCCCAGCGCAGCAGGCACCAGCCCCAGACGGCGTTGATGACCGAGGCGACCGCGTTGATCGCCAGGCCCAGCGCCGGCGCGTCGATCGGCCGTGGGTCGAGCAGGCCGGACCAGGCCTCGCGCAGGATCGACAGCGCGGCCAGCACCACCAGCAGCCCTTCGAACACCGCCGAGAAGTACTCGGCCTTGGTGTGGCCGTAGGGGTGGTTGGCATCCGCCGGCTGGGCCGAGATCCACAGCGCGATGAAGGCGGCACCGGCCGCGACCACGTTGATGATGCTCTCGAGCGCGTCGGAGTAGAGCGCGATCGACCCGGTGACCCAGTAGGCCAGGAACTTGAGCCCCAGCACCAGCGCCCCGACGAAGACGCTGGCCAGCGCTGCCTGGGAGGCGCGGTCCATCAGCGGCCGCGCCCCGCCTCGGGACGCTGGCAACGCTGCGCCGGCTGCTTCATCTGGAACCCGGACATATCTCTCTAAGCCTCGGCTAAGAAGTGTGGTTCACAATACTTAACCATTTGATATTAAATGGTTTTCATGACGAACACCACATCCTCGCGCCGCGCCGGCCCGACCTGAGGATTCCGGAGAAAAAGCCACCGGGACGCGACGACATTCCAGGCCGCGGGGTGCATGATGGCCGCCAAGCGCCGCAGGGCGCGTTGTCATGGGAGGAGGAGATGGGTCCGGCCGTTCTGCCGTCCGCCCTGTCGTCGAACGGCTATGATCTCGACTGCAGCCCGGCCCGGCTGGGTTGGCTGGCGCCGAGCGATCCGGCGGAGGATCTCGCGGCCCTGAGGTCGCGCTACAATGCCGAAGGTTACCTCTGGCTGCGGTCGCTGCTGCCGCGGGCGGCGGTGCTGGAGTTCCGCCGCCACGTCTTCGCGCAATTCGCCGAATTCGGCCTGCTGGCCCCTGGCTCCGACCCGCTCGAGGGCCGCGCCTCGGATCTCCCGGCCGACGCCGCGTCGCGCGGCCGGCTGATGGAGCTGGTGCGCTCCTCGGCCTTCGAATCCTTCTGCCTGATGCCGGAGCTGTGGCGCTTCATCGACCGGCTGATCGGCGGCAATTCCACCCTGCACCGGCGCAAGATCCTGCGCTTCACCCGGCCCGGCGACCCGGCCTCGACCGGCGCCCATTACGACCTGATCTATCTGCGCGCCGGCACCGACCGGCTGGTCACCGCCTGGATCCCGATCGGCGACGTGCCGGTGCGGATGGGCGGGCTCTTGTATCTGGAAGGGTCGCACCGCCTGGGCCGCGAGATGGAGGCGGAGTTCGCGCGCAAGAACGCCGACCTGTCGCCGGAGGAGCGGATCAGCGCCTACAACCGCAACATGACCGAGACCGGCTGGATCTCGAAGGACCTGCCGGCGATGGCGGAGCGCTTCGGCACCCGCTGGCTGGCCGCGGACTACGCCGCCGGCGACGTGGTGCTGCACAGCCCCACCATGATCCACGCCGCGACCCGCAACGACGACCCGGACGGGGTCATGCGCCTGTCCGCCGACATCCGCTTCCAGGACGTCCGCGACGAGGCCGATCCGCGCTGGGGCGGGCATTGGAGCCTCAAGGACGGGCTGTAGGCCCTCACCCACCGCCCCGATAGAGAATCCGGAACTGCCTCGGCGGCATCGCGAAGTGGCGGCTGAAGGCCTCGTAGAAGCGGGAGACCGAGCCGAAGCCGGCCTCGAAGGCGACCGTGACGATGTCGGTGTCGGTCGACAGCAGCAGCGCCTGCGCCACGTACAGGCGCTGGCGGGTGAGATAGCCGCCGATGCTCAGGCCCAGCGCCTCGCGGAAGATCGCCATGGCGTAGTTCGGATGCAGGCAGACCGAGGCCGCCACGTCGGAGACCGAGATCGGCTCGCTGGCATGCGCGGCGATGAAGCCGGCCATGGCCCAGACCTTGGCGTGCCGGCCTTCGGAGGCAGCGGCGCCGTCGCCGGTGTCGCTCAGCACCTCCCAGCCGCACAGGTCGCTGCGCCGCAGCCGCTGCTCGATCTCCTGCCGCACCAGGGCGGTGATTCGGTCGTCGCCGCGGTTCAGCTCGGCATGCCAGTGCTCGAACTGGGCCGCGTCGAACGGCAGCGGCGCCCGGTCGCCGATCATGCCGCCGCCCAGCACCGCGCTCTTCAGCCGCGGCCCCAGCGCGGCGCTGAGGAACATCTCGATCGGCAGGTACAGGCAGACGAAGCTGGCCGGGCTCGACGCCTCGATGGTCTGGTGCGGGATGGCGCCCCAGAAGAACACGAAATCGCCGGCCCCGATCGTCACCCGCCTTCCGTTGAACAGATAGGTCGCGGCCCCTTCCAGCATCAGGTTCAGCTCGATCTGGCTGTGCTGGTGCGCCCGCCGCATCACCAGGACCTCGCGCCGCGCATCGGCGCTGACGATACGCTCCGACAGGCCGGGCAGTCTCGGTATGCGCGCAGTCGAGGCTTGTCCCATCACACACCTTAGGATCCCGGAAGAATTCGTCCCTGATCGGGACGACATGCGGAAACCATCGGATTCATACTCCAGGCGCAAGGCGACGATAAGCTCCGCGAAGACAGTCCCGCCTGTGGCAGGCTGGACCCGTCGGTCGGACCAGACACGATACGAGGGAGGACTCTATGAGCAGACTCGGCAGGATTGCCGGCATGATGTCCGGCTTGGCCGGCGCGGCCGTTTTAGCCCTGACGGCGCCGGCGATGGCGCAGTCGGACGTGAAGGGCGAGATCACGGTCTGGAGCTGGAACGTGGCGGCGACGGCCCTGAAGGCCGTGGTGCCCGACTTCAACAAGGCCTATCCGAACGTCAAGGTGACTGTCGAGGACCTGGGCAACCAGCCGGTCTATGACCGCGGCCTCGCCGGCTGCTCCGCCGGCGGCATCAACATGCCGGACGTCTATTCGGTCGAGAACCACGAGTCCGAGGTGTTCTGGGCCCGCTTCCCGGACTGCTTCCTGGACCTGAAGTCGCTGGACCCGAAGGAGGCCGACCTCCTCGCCAAATTCCCGAAGTTCAAGCTGGCGGAGCTGACCGTCGGCGACAAGATCTACGCCATGCCCTGGGATTCCGGGCCAGCCGTGGTGTTCTACCGCCGCGACATGTATGAGGCCGCGGGCGTGGACCCGGCCAAGATCGCGACCTGGGACGACTTCATCGCCGCCGGCAAGGCGGTGCTGGCCAAGGCCGGCCCCGACGTGAAGTTCGTCTCCACCAACAGCGGCGCGACCAACACGGCCTGGTTCCGCATCCTGGCGAACCAGGCCGGCTGCGCCTTCTTCGACGACGGCGGCGAGAACATCACGGTCAACCGGCCCGGCTGCGTCCAGGCGCTGGAGACGGTGAAGAAGATCACGGATGCCGGCCTGTTCATGGAGGGCGACTGGGACGGCAGCCTGCAGGCGATCAAGGCCAACCGCCTCGCCAGCTCGGTCTTCGGCGCCTGGTACGAGGGCTCGGTCCGCGGCAACGCGCCGGAGCTGAGCGGCAAATGGGGCGTCTTCCAGCTGCCGGCGTTCGAATCCGGCGGCAACCGTGCCGCCAATATCGGCGGCTCCTCGCTCGCCATCCCGGCCTCGTCGAAGAACCCGCAGGCGGCGCTCGCCTTCATCAATTTCGCGCTCGGCCGGCCCGACAGCCAGATCACCCAGCTCAAGGCCTCGGGCCTGGTGCCGACGCTGCCGGAGGCGATCCAGGATCCCTTTGTCCAGCAGCCGCTGCCCTACTGGGGTGGCCAGAAGGTCTGGGAGGTGGTGCTGTCCACCCTGCAGCAGATCAAGCCGGCGCGCGGCACCCAGTATTTCGCCGAGGCCGACAACATCGCCGACGGCATCCTGCTGGCCTATCTGAAGGGCAACGGCAAGTCGGCCAAGGAGACCCTGGACGAGGCGGCCGAGCAGATCGCCGCCGCCACCGGCCTGCCCGTCGCGGAATGACGGAGGCCGCGTGATGGGAACCGCCACCCGAGCCGGCCTCCAGGCCCCGCGGACACGCGGGGCCCCAGCCGCCGCCCTGTCGGAGGCCGGCGGCGGGTGGCGGCGCCGGCGCCACGCACTGGCACCGTACTGGTTCCTGCTGCCCTACCTCCTGGTCTTCGCCGTTTTCTGGTGCTGGCCGATCATCGATTCGGCGCTGCTGTCGCTGCAGAACACGCGGGTCAATCCCTGGGCCTGGAATCTCGGCATCAACTGGCGGCGGCTGCTGGTCGACCGCGCCTTCCAGGAGGCGCTGAAGAACACGCTGATCATCCTGGTGATCCAGGTGCCGGTGATGCTGACCCTGGCCACGCTGCTGGCCCTGGCCTTGAACTCGCCGCTGTTGAAGCTGCGGCCGATCTACCGCTTCGCCTTCTTCGCCCCGGTGGTGGTCAGCGACGTCGCCTATTCGGTGGTGTTCCGGCTGCTGTTCAACGGTCAGTTCGGCGCCGTCAACCACGGCCTCGCGGCGCTGGGCCTGGCCCCGATCGACTGGCTGCACGACCCGAACGCGGCGATGGCCACGATCATGGTGGCGGTGACCTGGCGCTGGACCGGCTACAACGCCATCATCCTGCTGGCCGGGCTGCAGTCGATCCCGCGCGACCTGTACGAGGCGGCGGCGATCGACGGCGCCTCCCCGGTCGACCGCTTCTTCCGCATCACCCTGCCGCTGCTGAAGCCGATCGTGGTGTTCTGCCTGGTCCTGTCGATCATCGGCACCATGCAGCTGTTCACCGAGCCCTGGCTGATCACCGAGCGCGGCGGGCCGGGCGGCGCCACCGAGACGCTCGGCACCTATCTCTACAAGCAGGGCTTCGTCAGCCTGAACTTCGGCTATGCCGCGGCGATCGCCTACACCATCGCGGCCATGGCGGCGGTGATGGCGGCGCTCAACCTCATGCTCACCCGCGGCCGGAAGGCCTGAGGAGGATGGCGATGCTCCGCACCATAGGATCGCGCCGGCGCTGGGGCACCTGGGCCCTGACCGGCGGCATGGCGCCCGTGGCGCTCCTCTGGCTGGCCCCGTTGTACCTGATGGTGGTGTTCGCCACCCTGCCGGACTACGCCATCTTCTCGCCGGAGCTGCCGCTGACGCCGGGCGGCAGCCTGCTGGAGAACTGGGCTTTCCTCGACGACACGGCCAGCTTCGGCCGGGCGATGCTGAACTCGATCGGCATCGCCACCGTCTCGGCGGTGCTGTCGCTGCTGTTGACCAGCATGGCCGGCTACGCCTTCGCCCGCTTCCAGTTCGTCGGCAAGCAGGCGACCTTCAGCCTGCTGGTGGCGACCCTGACCGTGCCCTATGCCGTGGTGATCATACCGCAATACGTGCTGGTGGCGCGCGACCTGGGCCTGTCCAACACCTGGATCGCGGTGATCGTGCCGCCGCTGTTCAACTCGATCGGCGTGCTGTTCATGCGTCAGACCTTCCTGTCGCTGCCGCAGGAGCTCCTGGACGCCGCCCGCATCGACGGCGCGCGCGAGGGCCGGATCTTCTTCTCAATCGCCCTGCCGCTGGTGCGGCCCAGCATGGCGGCTCTGGCGATCATCCTGTTCCTGGCCTCCTGGAACAACTATCTGTGGCCGCTGCTGGTCGCGACCCAATCGGGCGCCCGCACCGCGCCGGTGGCGCTGGGCAGCCTGATCGGCCTGAACGTCGTGCCCTGGGGCGCGCTGATGGTCGGGGCCACGCTGCTGACCCTGCCGATGATCGTCGTCTTCATCTTCCTGCAGCGCTACTTCGTCGCCGGCATCACCGCCGGCGCGGTGAAGTAGCGTCCCACACCAGCCCCTGACGAGGCTCTCGAATGCTCGGCGTCTGCTATTACCCGGAACATTGGCCCGAAGAGTGGTGGGAGGACGACGCCCGCCGGATGCGCGAGGTCGGCATCACCTTCGTCCGCATCGCCGAATTCGCCTGGTCGCGGATCGAGCCGGAGCCGGGGCGGTTCGACTGGGCCTGGCTGGACCGCGCCATCGACACGCTCGGTGCCGCCGGGCTGAAGGTGGTGATGTGCACGCCGACGGCGACGCCGCCGAAATGGCTGGTCGACCGCCACCCGGACATCCTGCCGGTGAACGAATACGGCGGCACCCGGGGCTTCGGCTCGCGCCGGCACACCAGCTTCTCCAGCCGCACCTGGATCAGCGAGAGCGCCCGCATCACCGAGGCGGTGGCGCGGCGCTACGGCGCCCATGACGCGGTCGCCGGCTGGCAGACCGACAACGAGTTCGGCTGCCACGACACCGTGCTGTCCTACGGGCGCGAGGACGTCGCCGCCTTCCAGACCTGGCTGCGCCACCGCTACCAGACGCCCGAGGCCCTGAACCAGGCCTGGGGCAATGTCTTCTGGTCGATGGAGGTCGGCGGCTTCGACGAGATCGTCGCCCCGGTCGGCGCGGTGACCGAGACCAACCCGGCGGCGCGGCTGGACTACTGGCGATTCGCTTCGGACCAGGTCGCCGCCTACAACCGGATGCAGGTCGAGATCATCCGCCAGCATTCGCCGGGCCGCTTCGTCACCCACAACTTCATGGGCTTCTTCCAGGAGTTCGACCACTGGCCGCTGGGCGAGGACCTCGACATCGCCTCCTGGGACAGCTACCCGCTGGGCACGCTGGAGAAGATCGCCTGCGACGATGATGAGCGGGCGCGCTGGGCCCGCACCTCGCATCCCGACCTGGCGCCGTTCAACCACGACCTGTACCGCGCCGTCGGCCGCGGCCGCTGGTGGGTGATGGAGCAGCAGCCCGGGCCGGTGAACTGGGCCGCCTGGAACCCGGTGCCGAAGCCCGGCATGGTCCGGCTGTGGAGCTGGGAGGCGCTGGCCCATGGCGCCGAGGTGGTCAGCTATTTCCGCTGGCGGCAATGCCCCTTCGCGCAGGAGCAGATGCATGCCGGGCTGAACCGGCCGGACCGCGAGCTGTCGCCCGGCGGGCAGGAGGCGACGCAGGTCGGGCAGGAGCTGGCGCGGCTGGGCGCCCTGCCCGCCTCCGGCCAGGCCCCGGTGGCGCTGGTGTTCGATTACGAGACCTCCTGGATCACCCGGATCCAGCCGCAGGGCCGCGACTTCCGCTACACCGACCTGGCGTTCCGCTGGTACGAGGCGATCCGCCGCCTCGGCCTGGATGTCGACTTCGTCCGCCCCGGCGCGTCCCTGGCCGGCTACAAGGCGGTGGTGGTGCCGACCCTGGCGACCGTATCGGAGGCGGCGCTGCAGGCCTTCGCCGCCACCGACGCGATCATCCTGTTCGGCCCGCGCACCGGGTCCAAGACCCGCGACTTCGCCATCCCGGACGAGCTGCCGCCGGGGCTGCTGCAGGAGCTGCTGCCGGTGAAGGTGACGCAGGTCGCCTCGCTGCGGCCGAACCTGGTGGAGCCGGTCGAGGGACCCGGCCTGTCCGGATCGATCCGGCGCTGGCGCGAATGGCTGGAGACCGACCTGCCGGTGCAGGCCAGCTTCGCCGACGGCGCCCCGGCCCTGGTCGGCGACGGCAACCGTTTCTACCTGGCCGGCTGGCCGGACCCGGCGCTGCTGCGCGGCATCATCGCCGACCTCCTGGGCAGCGTCGGGCTGGACCTGACCGAGCTGCCGGAGGCGGTGCGGCTGCGCCGCCGCGGCGGCCTGACCTTCGCCTTCAACTACGGCGAGATCGACTGGGCCGCGCCGGTGAAGGATGCCGGCCGCTACCTGCTGGGCGGGCCGGTGGTGCCGCCGCAGGGCGTGGCCTGCTGGCGGGCGGAATAAGGAAAACGAGATGATCTACGGCACGATCCCCGGCGTCGCGGCGCCGGTGGCCCGCATGGTGATGGGCGTCGACAACCAGGATGACCTGGCCAAGGCAGCGCCGCTGTTCGACGACTATGTCGAGCGCGGCGGCAACTGCTTCGACACCGCGCGGATCTACATGCGCGGCGGCTGCGAGGCGCTGTTCGGCGAATACCTCGCCAGCCGCGGAATCCGCGACCGCATCGTCCTGATCGGCAAGGGCGCGCACACCCCGAACTGCACGCCGGAGGCGGCGCGGAGCCAGCTGGAACAGAGCCTGGAGGCGCTGCGCGCCGACCGCGTCGACATCTACTTCCTGCACCGCGACAACCCGGAGGTGCCGGTCGGCGAGTTCGTCGACGTGCTCGACGCGCTGCACCGCGAGGGCCGGATCGGCGTGTTCGGCGGCTCGAACTGGAGCCTGGAGCGGTTCCGGGCGGCCAACGACTACGCGAAGCGGACCGGCAAGACCGGCTTCACGGTGCTGAGCAACAACCTGGCCCTGGCGCGGATGGTCGAGCCGGTCTGGGCCGGCTGCGTCTCGGCCCGCGACCCGGACTGGCTGCGCTATCTGGAGGAAAGCGGCACGGCCCTGTTCGCCTGGTCCTCGACCGCCCGCGGCTTCTTCACCGAGCGCGGCGACCCGTCCCGGGCGGCGGCGGAGCCGGAGATCGCCCACAGCTGGCACGCCGAGGACAATTTCGAGCGCCGGCGCCGCGCCATCGCCTTGGCTGAAACCAAGGGCACCAGCCCGGTGCAGATCGCCATGGCCTGGGTGCTGTCCCAGCCCTTCGCCACCTTCGCCCTCTCCGGCCCGCGCACGCTGGAGGAGAGCCGGCGGAACATCGAGGGCCTGTCGGTCACCCTGACGGAGAGCGAGCGCGACTGGCTGGACCTGAAGCGGGACCAGCCGTAGGCCAAACCACCGGGTTGCCTTTCCCGCTTGCGCGGACGTTTTCAGAATGATTGAGACCCAGCCTTTTATAGTCCCCCCTCCCCTTGCGGGAGGGGGGAAGGGGGAGGGGTCTGCGCGCGTCCGCGCGCGAATGCGCAAAGGACAGGCTTGGCCGCTGGGACCAGATCATCAGGTTCAGGCCGGTCTTGGCGTCGAAAACCCCCTCCCCCTACCCCCCTCCCGCGAGGGGAGGGGGGACTCAATTTGCTTGCGGCCGAA
>NZ_JBHYMS010000070.1:0-37290 GCF_042743185.1 Inquilinus sp. NPDC058860
GATCAAACGGATCGACGACTTGCTGCCATGGAATTGGCGGCCTCTCCGCCAGCTCGACCAAGCCGCCTGATCCGCGGCCATCAGCTCACGCGTACCAAAGAGCCATAGGCGGTCGCGTCCGCTTCGGGGAGCCGAGTTCGATGACCGCTTTTGGGAGCCTTCGGGGTGCTAGGTCGGCCGGGAAGGGCCCTATTTAGCCAGTTTGGTCGGCGGCCACTTTAGAGAACCCACGTCGGTGGCTGGATATGGCGCTCTCCCGCCGGGCTAGCCAGGCCGCTAATGAGCGGCTCGGGAGGAGAGCGGCGATCGGCTCGAGTGTAGTTCGTGGCTCATCAGCGAATGAGCAGGCGAGCTCGCCGCCGCCCAAGTCAGTGAGGGCCGGGCGCTGGCGACGCCCGGCGATGTAAGGACAACCGCCGCCTGAATCCCTGGCAGCGGCCTGCTCAGGCCTTGATGAAGTCGAGCAGATCGGGATTGATCACCTCGGCATGCGTCGTGCACATGCCGTGCGGGAATCCCTTATAAACCTTGAGCGTTGCCTTCTTCAGCAGCTTGGAGGACAGCAGCGCGGAGTCGGCGATCGGCACGATCTGGTCGTCGTCTCCATGCATGACGAGCGTCGGCACGTCGATGACCTTCAGGTCTTCGGTGAAGTCGGTCTCCGAGAAAGCCTTGATGCCATCGTGGTGCGCTTTGGCCCCGCCGATCATTCCCTGCCGCCACCAATTCTGGATCACCCCCTGAGACGGCTTCGCGTTGGGCCGGTTGAAGTTGTAGAAGGGGCCGCTTGCGAAATCGAGGTAGAACTGCGCGCGATTGGCGGCGAGTTGCTGCCGCAAGCCATCGAAGACCTCGACTGGAAGCCCGCCGGGGTTGGCCGGCGTCTGCACCATGATCGGCGGAACTGCGCCGATCAATACCAGCTTGGCGACACGACCCTGCGGCTGGCCATGGCGGGCAACGTAGCGGGTCGCCTCGCCACCACCGGTCGAGTGGCCGACATGAACGGCATCCCGGAGGTCGAGATGTTCGACGACGGCGGCGACGTCGCCTGCATAGTGGTCCATGTTGTGGCCATCGGCGACCTGGCTCGAGCGGCCGTGGCCGCGCCGGTCGTGGGCCACGACGCGGTAGCCCTTGTCAACAAAGTAGAGGAGCTGGGTGTCCCAATCGTCGGCGCTGAGCGGCCAGCCATGATGGAAAACCAGCGGTTGCGCGGCCTTCGGTCCCCAGTCCTTGAAGTAGATCTCAACGCCGTCGCTCGTCGTAGTCGTTCCCATGTTTGCGGTCTCTCCGGGTGTGGGGGTGAAGGGAAGGGGGCTCTGCGCCGAGGCCGGCCAGGGCGGGAGGGCGGCGAGCGCCGCAGCGCCAAGGCCGAGTGCGAGAAAGTCACGGCGATCTGAGACGACCGGCCTAGAGGTCGTGAATTCGGCCATCGAAGGACTCCGTTGCTTGCCAGATCAATCGAGACAGCACGGACGCGTGCTATGGCGGTGTACGAAGTTTGCAGCACGGAAACTGGGGCGCGACCTCATGGACGCTATGAGCGCGCACCCCAATCCGGCTCTAACTCACCATGCGGTCAGTAGTCCCAGAAGACCGGCACCCAACGGAAGGCGTCGCCGGCGACTGCCACCCGGCCGACGGACGGGAACGGTAGGTGGGTGGCCACCAGCATCTCGCCGGTCGCCGCCAGCTCCTGCAGCAGACGGACCCGGACGCGAGCCGCCTCCTCGGGGTCGTGCTCGAAGCCGTTGTACCATTCCGGGTGGTCGAACCCGACCGCGAACACGGCGTCACCGGCGAAGGTCAGCCGGTCGCCGCCGGACGCCAGGCGGACCACGCTGTGCCCGGGGGTGTGACCGCCGGTGCGTTGGGCGACCACCCCCGGCGCCACCTCGTGCTCCTCGTCGAACGTCCGCAGATGGCTGCCGTAGTCATCCATGAACCGCTTGGCGGCCGACCGAAGCGCGTCCGGGAACCCCTGCGGCATGGAGGTATGGGTGAAATCGGGCGATTCCCAGAACGCGACCTCAGCGGCCGCCACGTGGATCCGCAGGTCCGGACGCAACCGGTTCTTCACCCCGTCGACCAGCAGCCCGCCGACATGGTCCATGTGCATGTGGGTCAGCACAATATCGGTCACGGCGGAGAGATCGATGCCGGCGGCCTCGAGCCGCTTGATCAACTGCCCGGCGCGCGGCAGGTTCAGGTCCGGGTCCAGCCCCAGCCCGGCGTCGATGAGGATGGTCTTCCCGCCGCTGCGCACCAGCACGACGTTCAGCGACCAGTCGAACGCGTCCGGCGGTAGGTACATGTCGTTCAGCCAGGCCGCCCGGACGGCCGGCTCGGCGTTGTGTCCCAGCATCGCGGTCGGCAGCGGCAGCACGCCGTCGCTGACCACCAGCACATCGATCTCGCCGATCCGCAGCGCGTAGCGCGACGGAACCAATTCTTCGGGTGCGGGGCGTGCGGTGTTGTCGAGGTTCATTTCAGTCTCCTGCTGAGAGTTGCGGCTCATCTGGTTCATTTTTTGAAATCCTTGTGTTTGAACTTGGTACCCGACGATTGCTGCCAAAGCGGAGGCTTCGGCCGACGATGCTGCGTGGAGCGCAGCCCATGTCGCGAAGGCGCCTACAGGTCGGTGACACGTTCTGGATCGGCCGAGGCCAGGGCGGCAGCGCGCTGCGCCCGGGGCGGGTAGATCCAAACCGTGTTGATCTCCTGCTTGGTCTTCTTCGCTTGCTCGCCGACCATCTCGACCTTGCGGTCCCAGCCTCGGGTGAAGAGGGCACCGGCCTCGCCCAGGTCGAGACAGGTGACGTATGCCTTCTGGTGATACGGCTTGGTCGGGACTCCCAGGAGCTCGGCGGCGGCATTGTTGCCGGCAAAGGCGCCCATCCGCGTGGCGTGCTGGCACGACATCAGCGCGTAGTTGCCGAGATCGTCGCATGCTGCCCTGGCAGCATCGCCGGTGGCAAAGACCCCGTGCACCGAAGGCACGCGCAAGTCGCGGTCGACAAGCAGCCTGCCGAAATTGTCCCGTTCGGCCGGGATCTGTGTGGTCAACGGCGCTGCGCGCATGCCGGCCGCCCAGATCACCGTCGCGCTTTCGATGCGTTCGCCGTCGGCGAGCGTGACGCCGGACTCGTCCAGCGCCGCGACGCCGACACCGAGCCGCGTCTCCACGCCGAGCTTGCGCAGCGCGTCCTCGATGACGGGGCGGGGGCCTGCCCCCATGTCGTGGGCGATCGCATCGTTGCGCTCGACGATGACGACGCGCGTCTTGGCGCTCTCGCCGAGGATCGCACGCAGACGTGCCGGCATCTCTGTTGCCACCTCGATGCCGGTGAAGCCGCCGCCGGCAACAATGACCGTGTCGCGCCCGTGACCTGCCGGACGATCGGCCAGGCTGTGCAGATGCCGGTCGAGCGTGATCGCGTCGTCGAGCTGGTCGACGCTGAACGCGTGCTCGGCGAGCCCGGGAATATTCGGTCGGAAGAGCCGGCTGCCGGTGGCCACGACCAGCCGATCATAGGTGACCGTCTCGCGGGTGCCTGTGGGGGTAACGACTTCCACCGCGCGGGATTTGGTATCGATCGCCTCCGCGCGGCCCTGGGTGTAGACGACATCGATGGCCTCGAGGACGTCCTGAAGCGGGGCCATCAGTGTCTCGGGCTTCGGCTCATAGAGCCGCGGGCGAACGACGAGCGTCGGCTCCGGTGCCACGAGCGCGATCTCGAGCTCCCCGGGCGGGACGCCCTTGATGTCGCGCAGGCGGGCAGCGGAAAGTGCGGCGTACATGCCGGCGAAGCCGGCGCCAATGATGACGAGTCGCATGGGGTCTGCTCCTGTGGTTGAGTTTCTGGAAAGCGCGCGCCACCGTTGCCACTGCCAACAGGCGGCGAAGCTTTGGATCGACGATGACGCGAAGACGTGAAGCGGAGGCGCTAGGCCGTTATGAACGACGGCAGCTCGGCATTGACGACGTCAGCATGCGTCGTGCACTGGGCCCTGCTGGAGCGTCTCGCCGATCTTGAGCGTGCTCCGCTTCAGAAGCTTTGCCGAAGGTGGCGCGACGTCGGCGACGGGTGCGATCCGTTCGTCACCGCCGTGAACGACAAGCGTGGGCACGGTGATGCTCTTCAGATTCGGGTGACGTCGGTATCAGAGGATGCTTCGTCGCGATGTGGTCGCGAAATCGCTGGTGGTCCGGCCCATCATCTGTCTCCGTCTCGTCGTTGATGTGGGCGGAAATCTACCGAACCGGGTCCGCAGCCGCGCCAGAGCGATTGCCGTACTTGCAGCGCGATTGCTGCTAACGCGTGCGTCGCCGCCAATCGCTCGGGGTATCGCCGGTCAGCCGTTTGAACGCCGCGGCGAAAGCTGTTTGAGACGAATATCCGAGCGCGACCGCGACGGAGATGACCGATGCGTCGGTATCGCGCAGCATTGTCATGGCCTGCTCGAGCCGATGCTGGCGCAGCCAGGCATGAGGTGAAAGCCCGGTGCTTTCCTTGAAGGCGCGACAGAAGTGGAAGCGCGACAGGCCGGCATCCGAAGCCAGGGCAGCGAGGGATACGTCGTCATCGCTGTCGGAGCGCAGCCGTTCGATGGCGCGGAGCAGCACCTTCGGCGACAGCCCGCCCGTGGTCGGCTGGAATGTGGTTGTCGAGCCGGTGTGCGCAACCAGGAGGCGCGTGGCCAGGAGGTCGGTCAGCTGATGCCTGAACAGCGCATCCAGGGCCCCAGCGCCCTCCAGCGCATCAGCCGCGCTCAATAGCAATCGGGATGTGATCGGGTCGGGATGCGCCGTTCGCTCCAGGAGATCGGTCGCCGTGACGCTTTCGGCTTCCTCGGCAACGCGCTTGAGCGTTGTGTCGGGAAGATAGAGCTGAACGACGTCAACCGGTTTCGGGATATCCCATCGGGAACTCGATCCTTCGGGGATGATGATCACGACCCCGGGACGAAACGTTCCAATCGCGACCGATCTTCCCGACCGCCGCTCCATGCGCTGAATCGAGCCGTTGTAAGCCATGATGACGTGGTGGCTCATAGGCCCGACGACGTCGTGCAATGGTTCGTGTTTCCAATGGGTGATGCCGGCGCCGGAGGCGTCCAAAGCCATGCGGAATGGTGTGGTCCTGAGCACACGGGCCATCTCCACATCGGCAAGACGCTCCTCCGCACTTCGCGCGCTGCTTTGGCGGGCTTCGGGCGTGGCTGGCAAATCTTCCTGCAAGGGTGCGCGCAAGTTGGGCTTACTCACCGACAAGTGCTCGCATTGGGTTGAGGATAATCGGCCTGGGAGTGCCTTTGCGCTCGGTCAGTCGCCAAAACAGATACTCCGAGGCACGGCTCATCAGAATCGCAATTTTACGGCTCTGATTCATTTCGGATACAGAATGAATTTCGACGGCGACCACGAGAACCGATATGGAACGCTCGATGTCGTTCCGACTCGAGCGTTCGGTCGGAACTATAGAGTAAATCCACGCCGGACAGGCCGATTTGGACGGCGGGTTTTCGCGGCATCAAACGTCCGCAGCGAACCGCTCGTGGTCACGTCCGCTACAGGGAGCTGGTCTCTATGACCGGTTTCGGGAGTGTCTCGGGGCGCTGGGCTGGCCAGAAGGGCCTCTCCAGGCCGGCTTCGATTGCGCCGCTTTGGAGAAGCGTCGGAGATGGCCGGAAATGGCGCATCCGAGCCGTGCCAAGCCGGCGGGGAGGGGTGAGAAGCGAAGTCGCGACCGAGGTTGCCGAATGACCGCTTCCAAGGAAAGCAGACGTTCCGGTTGCAGTGCCGACGCCGGAGATAAGACAGTTATCGTGCGTCGGAAAAAATGTCGCGCGTTGCCCATACGAAAAGCCCAGATGCGTGCCCAGGAATCTCTCCTGGGTGCATCTGGGCTTTGGCGTTACGCTCAGATCACATGAAGCCGAGGACCCTCGGATATGGTCGATGCGACCAGATAGAGTTCAGATCGAGCCAGCCGGCGCAACGGCGGGAAAGTCCTGCTCGGGATCGAACGCGTTATTGAAAAAGTTTGTCAGCGAGTACATGGCCACCAGCGCCACGATCTCCATGACGTTCGCATCCGTGTAGCCGGCATCGCGGACGGCTTTCAGATCGGCGTCACTGACCTTGCCACGGGCCTCGATGACTTTGCGCGCAAACTGGATGGCGGCGTCACGCTTCGGATCACTGGCATGACCCTTCCGAGCAAGAATGATTTCATTGGCCGGCAGCTGGGCCATATGCTCGGCCGTAAAGCTGTGAACCGTCAGGCAGTAGTTGCAGCCATTCACTTCGGAGACAGCGAGGCCGATGCTGTCACGTGTCTTCACGTCGAGCGCCTTGCTCAAGGACCCGAGCAGGTTGGCCCATGCGTTGAACGCGATCGGGCTTCGCGCGAAGGTTGCCATCATGTTCGGGGTGAAGCCGATGCTCCTGGTGAACGTATCGAGAGTAGGCTTCGAATCGGCCGGCACCTGGTCCGGCTTCAGAGCCGCGGCTCTTGCCATCAGAGTCTCCACAAACTGCTGATTTCACGAGGAATCATACGAGATCCAGCACTTCGGCTACCGGACGGCGCGGCTTCTGCGGCCAGTTTCCCGGGCGTTCCGCCCCGACGGACAGCAGCATGACCGGCACCTCGTTCTCGGCCAGTCCGAACTCGCGCGCCACGGCTTCGGCATCGAAGCCGATCATCGGCGTCGAACCCAGGCCCAGCGAGCGGGCCGCATAGATCATCGCCGTCGCGCCGATGGCGCCGGAGCGCACGGCCTCGTCCCTCTGGCGCTGCGGGTATTCGAGATACAGGCCGCGAGCGGGGATTTCCCAATCCGGCACCATGGTTGCCGGCATGATGCCCGCTTCCACCAGCGGTGCCAGGCGCTCCGGTATCACGCTGGAATCGGCCAGTTGGCCGCAGATGATGAAGGTTACGGCCGCTTCGGTGATGGGGGGCTGGTTCCAGGCGATCGGCTTCAGCCGAGCCTTCGCTTCTGGCGTGCGGACGGCGATGAAGCGCCAGTTCTGCAGGTGGAAGGATGTCGGCGCGGTGGTGCCGATCCGCACCAGCTCGCGGATCTGGTCATCGCTCAAGGTGGCGGACGGGTCGTAGTACTTGGCGGCGCTGCGGCTCAAAATGCATTCGATGACGGCGTTGGTCATGGCATGTCCGTTGGTCATGGTGATTTCTTCGGTCAAGGGACGGATTGAAGTAAGAGCGGTCCCGTTCACTCTCCCGGAAGTGCTGCTGGGATGGAGCCTGTCCGGCATCTCATCCCAGGAGCGATGGATCGCATCCCGGGTCGCCCCAGGCGCGTGCAACAGGGCGCAGCCGGCCGTTCCGGACAGCGCCGGCCGGCTGCATGCATCGATAGGTGCGTGTCGTTTAAGACGCGTGCAGCTTAGGGACGGACGCGGATGATCGTCTTCCCCGGGCGTCGCTCGGTCGGGTTGAAGGCGGCGACGGCATCGTCGAGGGTCGAGACGATGCCGATATGTGGTCGCAATCGTCCGTCCCGCACCCGCTGGACGATCTCGCTCAGCTGGGCACGATCGGCCTCGACAACGAAATCAACCGCCAGGCCGTCGGTGGGCCGCACCTCGGCCGGCCCGACGATGGACACCAGTGTTCCCCCCGCTCGAAGCAGGCCTGCGGACCGCTTTCCGATGTCGCCGCCGATACCATCAAACACCAGATCGATGGCGCCGACGTCTTCCAGGACATCGTTGTCGAGGTCGACAAACTCCTGCGCGCCGAAGTCGAGCGCCGTCTGGCGGTCGGCGGCGCGTCCGGTGCCGATGACGTAGGCGCCGGCCTCTCGTGCGAGTTGGGTCACCATCGACCCGACCGCGCCGGCCGAGCCGTGCACGAGGACGCTCTGCCCCGTCTGAAGGCGGCCGTGCTCGAACAGCCCCTGCCACGCGGTCAGGCCCGAGATCGGCAGGCTCGCACCCACCGTGAAGTCGACATCGCCCGGCAGCGCAGCGAGGTTGCGTGCCTCGATCGCTGCATACTCCGCCAGGGTGCCGTCGCGATACCAGTCGGCGAGGCCGAACACCCGCTGTCCCACGGACAGTCCTGTCGTGCCGTAGCCGAGAGCGGTGACCGCCCCGGCCAGCTCGTGCCCGGGGATCGACGGTGTTCGGTCACGGTCGAGGCGATCGGTCCAGGTCGAGGGCCACGCCAGCTCAGTCGGGACGAACCCCGACGCATGAACCTCAACGACGACGTCGTTTATCGCTGCCTGCGGTTCGGGCCGCTCGGCCAGCTTCATACCGGCCGTTCCCGCCGCCTGGTCCGTCACAACGATTGCCTTCATCGTCCACCTGCCTGTGTGCGGTAGCTCGTCGTCTTCCGAATCCTGAAGCCACGCTGCCACTGGTGCTGGCGCCATGAAACCCCCGTCGGGCATCCCTGGACGGGCGGACACGCATTCCGGAATCCAGAGATGGCCGGCGCCGAGGATCAGAGCGTCAGGCGTGCCCGGATCTGGCAAAGGACCGGAAAAGGCGCGGTTGGGTCGCAACGTCGGATGTGCACGAGCTCATGCGGCTTGCTCTCGCCCTTTGCCGTTTCCGGTCATTTCTTCTGCCAAGCAGCGAGCTCAGCCAATGGTGAAAGCCCGATGAACACCTTGGACGAATGAACGACGGATGAACGGATGTCGCTGTCGGCATGCCCTTCTGAAGTCGCATGCCTGACGGGAGAGATGCCTCGGAGCGCAGTGTTCGGCTCAACCGCCCTTGTCACCCTCACCGTTGTTCGCGCGCTGCCGGTACTCGCTAGGATCGACACTGTAGGCTTTGCGGAATGCCCGCACGAAGCTTGAGCGGCTTTCGTAGCCGGCGTTGTAGGCCACGACGTCGACGGGGGCCGACGTCGTCGTGAGCTCGAGCGCCGCCTGCCGCATCCTGAGGTCCCGAAGGATGGCCATCGGCGACCGGCCGAAGGTCTCCGAAAACCGTGCCATGAACGCCGACCGGCTCAGACCCGCGCTATGTGCCAGGCTCTGGACCGTATGGGCGGCTCCCGGACGCGCCACCATGTCGGCGAATGCACGCGTGATCTGCCGGTCCGCCAGAATCGAAAACCGATCAGTCCAGGCGCGGGAGGACTTCATCGACCGTCTCACCAGGGCGACGATGACCTGCTTCAGCAGGGAAGCCGTCATGGCGCCCATGCCGATTTCCTGGGCGCAAAGCTCCTCGACCGCTTCGCGAAGCTTCAGGTCGATCTTGTCCGTCGGCTCGAATTTCTCGACCACGGGCTCCTGCAATTCGCGAAACAACCCGATAGATTGTCCGAAGGATGCGTTGAAGAAGCCGCAGATCTGGATGACCTCGGGCGGCTCGGCCGGCATCCCGATGCGCAACACGCCGTCATGCTGCTTCCAGCAATCGCGAGAGATGAGCCTCTTCGGGCCGCTGGCTCCGTCGACTTCGATCGCGAACGGGGTATTCGGAGGTTTGATGATGAGCAGATGGGGCTCGAGCGGCATCAAGGGCCCGTTGCCGATCGAGATTCGTCCCCTGCCGCTGACAGTGTAATGGATCGCCGGTGCGTCGATCGTCCCCATCTCGGCGCGATGGCCCGATGGAATCAGCATCTCGGTGAGCGCGATGACATCGATCTCAAGCGCACGCATGAGGTTGTTGAGGTCGGCGGTGGAGAGCTTCGAGGCAGAGCCGGCGATCAACGAATCGGTCCGCTCTCCCTGTCCGCTTCCGACCCGCGATTTGCTCATGTTCCGCATAGTAACCTGCTTACAAACTCAACCGTGAATCTGGTAAGTCGACTCATCTCTTCATACTTGAAGATCTTAAGGCACGCCGAAAGGACTCTCCGCTGCCGCCGTCCGGTTTAGATTTGTAGGTTGATCTGAGAGCGGGAGGGCGCGCTAGACATCTTCCGGAAGGCGAGAGTCGAGAGTTCGAAAGGTCATTGGGGCGACCATAACCGCCATGGTCCTGTTGCGACTCGATTTGGCGACCGATGCGCGGCGCTGCAGGCTGTATCAGCCCTTCGCTCGCCGTTCTCGCAATGATTGCGGCTCGTGATCGAGCCGACAGATGCTTGACATTCAACCGCGCGACGGTGGGGGGCGCTTCATAGTCAAAAGCTCCGTCACATCATGCCGATCATCTGCGGATGAGATCGCAACTGTCACGAATTTGCCGTCCGGGTATGTTTGGGCTTCATCGTAAAGCTGGACCAACTGCGAGCGCCAGAGATAACGCCGCTCCTCGAACTTCTCTCGCTCTGCTCCTCCCAGGACTACCACGGCGGAAAACCGCCTGTATTCCGGCAGGAAGGTGCAGAACGCCCTTGTCTTCTTGTAGCGCAGGGACCAGCCGCGTTTCTTGCCGCCATAGAGCCATTCCGGCGTGAAAACACCGGGGTAGAATTCCTCGATCCAGTTCTGCAGCTCGGCCCAATACTTGAACGCACCCGGTCCGATCCAGTCGCGGATAGTGCTGTCATCGGGCGGTGCTGACTTGTCGGTGATCCTATCTCCGATCTGGGGGCACTGTTCCATGCCGCTTTCCCTTCACCACAATTTCATCACGAACGATTCGGAAGATTTGGCGGCCCGCACATTGATCTCACGCCAAAGATGTGTCATCGTGTTCCCGAGGTTTGAATCTGTGTTGCGCCTGATACTTCTTCCGTTGCAGAGTCGGGAGTTCTGTCACGGACCTTGGCGCGTTGGCGAATTGGCTGTCAAAGCAGAAATCCGGCCCGTGGATTTGCGGACACGGAATAGGGACTCCCGGCACGTTCTTCTCTCAACTGTCCGCGGAACCGTTTCCCTACGAACCTTGGCTCCGCCAAGGCGACGGAGAAGGCTGGCCTGGAGCGCAAAGGGCTGCTTCGATGATGGATCATGCATCCAAACGTCAACGATGAGCCGCGTAACTGCTTCGCCTGTGCGAGGTCACGGTAGAGCTTCACTTGGCCCGTAACAGATCGACTCTGGCCATCGCGGCGCGTGTCCGCTTCGGAGATCCCAGCTCTACGTCTCCTATCGGCGCGGGCCGGCCGGTTCAGCCGGTAGGGATGAGAAAGGCAGAGAATGGTGCCGGGCGGGACGGGAGAGGCTCACTACTGCGCCCCGGCTTTTCGCCTCGCCAAGTCTAGCCTCCCGGCCTGGCTGAGGCTGCAGCGACGATATCGCTCTCATCGACGTTCGCAAGGACTGAGTGGGGATTTGGTCGAGGATGTCCGCTTTGGAGTTGCCGGCGCAGTGGCCGGAAATGGCGCGGGCCGGCCTGGGATAGGTGGCGTGATAAAGCGAACGAGGCCGTGCCGTGCCCCATCCCGAGAAGCTTCACTGCCAAGCGATCGAATAGACGACGACCGGCACGGGAAACCCCTTCATTGGCCGGGACCCAAGCTCGCTCACGCCGAATCGGTTGGGGAGCATGTCCCGAACAGTCTGTGAAACGAGAATCGAGTCTGGATCGGCGGACTGGCAAAGGCGTGCGGCCAAATTGACGGTGGTGCCGAACAGATCATTGCTGTCGGTGATTGGCTCCCCAGCGTCGAGCCCGATCCGCAGCCGGAGCTTCTCGGTGCTCGCAAGATTGAAGGCCTCGAACGCCCCCAATATGCCGCAAGCGCAATCCGCCGCCGCAACGACGTCGCCAAACGCCGCCATGATCCCATCCCCGGTGTGTTTGACTTCACGGCCCGCCCGTTCCTGCAGCGCTCGACGAACCAGAGCGTCGTGAGCGCGCACCATTTCCACCGCTCGGGCATTGCCAAGCCTTGTTGTCATGGCCGTCGAACCGACGATGTCGGTGAACATGACCGCCCGGAAGGCAGCGTCATGCGCCGTCGAGGTCGCCGGGCTTGCGGGAGATGGGTCGGTGACGCGGCCGAGAAAGGCCTCGACCGCAGAGAGATCAACGGCGATCACATCGACTGCCACATTGCCGTGGGCTTCCGCATGCACCTTCATCGCCGTCTCGATGTCCGGGGCGTCGATCAGGCAGAATCCCGTGCCGCGCGCTTCGTCAAACCAGTAGGTCTGAAAGCGCACCCCATAGCGTGACTGGAGCTCGAGGTCCTTGCGATGTGCCTCGGCGATATCAGCGGCCGTGAGTCCTCTGAGATCGTGCCGGTCCAGAAAGATCGGCATCGGCGCCTCCCTGTGCCACTCCGGGAGATAGTACGCTTTCGGGCGAAGATGCGGGAGATCCCCCGCGGTGGCGCACGCTTGACCGTGCTCACGGTGGGCCGTGGTGAATCCCCGGAGCTTCCAGGACCGTCCGCTCTGCGGGCCCATAACTATGTCGGCTTGTGGCGCGGGCCGGCCGGGAGGGGGAAAGATCCGCTCCCGGCAGGCGTGACACGTCGGGCGCTATACGCGCCCTTGCAAGTCCCTCAGAGGTCAAGTTGTTCGGAGATGCTGAGGGCATCGTCAACCTCAATGCCGAGGTATCGGACGGTACTTTCCAGCTTCCTGTGGCCAAGCAGGAGTTGGACCGCTCTCAGATTGCCGGTCTTGCGGTAGATCTGGGCTGCCTTGGTGCGCCGCATCGAGTGGGTTCCGTAGGCCGGACTGTCGAGGCCGGCGTCCGACACCCAGCCATGGACGAGGCGGGTATACTGGCGCGTTGAGAGATGAGACTTGCTCCGGCTGCGGCTGGGGAACAGGAAGCCTGCGCCTGAGCCGCGGTGCATCAGCCAAGCCTGTAGGGCCTTCCGTGTGTTGTCGGTCAGCTCGAACTGGACCGGCCGGGCGGTTTTCTGCTGGATGATGGTCGCACGCTCGCGGACACGCCCGCCGACCTGAACGTCTTCGACCCTCAAACTGACTAGGTCGCTGGCCCGGAGCTTGCTGTCGATCGCAAGGTTAAACAGTGCCAGATCCCGCTCACGACCATCGATTTCGAGCCGAGCGCGTATGGACCAGACATCCTTCGGCTTTAGCGGTCGCTTCTGTCCGACCAGCTGCCCCTTGTTCCACGGGATTCGCCGGCTTGCTAAGGGGTTTGGATCATCTGCGGTGGCCATGGCTATCACTCCTGGCCACCCTCCCGCCACAACGCCCGTCGATGCGAGCAGGCGGATAACGGTTCCCATCACCAGGGCCCGTAGAGGACTCTCACCTCCAAGTCTTCGGCCGGATACCACCCCGGCCAAACGGTGCTTGCACACCTCACGCCATGCCTGGCGCACCACAAGAAAAAACCCCGGCTTCCGTCGGGGTTTCTTCGTGGCATGGGCGTCAGCGCACCAGTTGAGGATCGTCGCGTAACCGGCCACCGAGCGCTGCACTGACAGCGGCGATGAAGGCGCCGATCAGCAGCGACAGGAAGGTGGCGAAGGCCGTCGCCAGGCCGGCCTTGCGGGCGGCGTCGGCCGCCTGCTTGACCCTCGCCGCTGCGGCGTCGATCTGCGCAACGACGTCGTTGACACGCTTCTCGGCGTCGGCCTGGCTCAGGCCCGTCCGGCTCGCCACGATCTGGGCCAAGTAGCTCTTGTCGGCAGCCGGAAGCGTGCCGGTGGCGGCGCCGTTCACCATGATGCGGGTGACCTCCTGCCGCGCATCGGCACGATCCGCCGGCGCCGCCTGGCTGCCGGGCGGCGGCCGAAACAGCTGGTCGACGAAATAGCCCGTCGGATCTCCGGGCGCCGAGGCCGACACCGCAGCCGTCGCGCCCTGCGCGGCCCCGGAGGCGACGGTGGCGCCGGCCTGCACGCCGGTCGACGCTGTGCCGAAGGCGATCGAAGCGAGCAGCACCGCGACCAGCAGCGTCGACACGCACCAGGCCAGGAAGCCGTGGGCGGTGTCACGAAAGAACACCTCGTCGGTATGGATGCCGACCCACCGGATCCGCAGCCGGCCGGTGATGTAGCCGCCGAGGCCGGAGGCGATCCACTGGATCACCACGAGCCCGACCGCCGTGGTCACTGCGAAGGTGCCCGCGCTCACGCCTGAATTGCTCCAGGGCGAGACGATGGTAAGTCCGAAACCGGCGCCCAGGATCATCAGCGCAAGCGATACCGCGGCGGCGACCGCAGCGCCGCCGAAGATCGCGCCCCAGGCGACCGCGGACCGAGGGGTCTGGGCAGCCGAGGCGATTCCCGGAGCGTCTGAGAATGTCGTGGTCATGGTATGGCCCCCTTACCGGAACAGAAGGGCCAGGATGATGATGATGGGAATAGGCACACCGAGCAGCCAAAGCAGAATTCCGCGGCCCATTTTAGCCTCCTAGAAAAAGATTGGTGCCTGATCAATGGCGGCTCGATCCGCCGCGTTCCACATGAAGTGCAGATGAACGCTCCAGTTGGTAGCCATTAGCACTTCGATCGTTCGAGAGCACTCACGGCGAGCGAGATGTGGTCCAGCATATGGACGGCTCGCTTTCGACGGATCATCCGCTCGCCGTGGCGCCCTCGGGTCAGGCCGCCTTCTGGTTGAGGCTGCTCTCAGCGAGCCTCGACAGCATCTGGTCGGTCTTCTTCTCCTCCTGCAGCGTCTGGTCGAGCAGCCGCACGGCTTCGGGCAGGTTCAGCTTGGCGGCCCAGGCCTTCAGCGTGCCATAGCGGGAGATCTCGTAGTGCTCGACGGCCTGGGCGCCCGAGAGCAGGCCGGCGTCGAGCGCGGAGGCACCCTTGAACTCCTCCATGATCTCCTTGCCCTCGTCGATGATGCCGACGATGGCGTCGCACATCTTGCCCTGCGCCCGCTTGCCGATCAGCTCGAACACCTTCTCGAGGCGGTCGACCTGGCCCTCGGTCTCATCGCGATGCGTGTCGAAGGCGGCCTTGAGCTCCGAGGATTGTGCCGCCTTCGCCATCTTGGGGAGGGCTTTCAGGATCTGCTTCTCGGCGTAATAAATGTCCTTCAGCGTGTCGAGGAACAGATCGTCGAGTGTCTTCTCAGTCGTTGCCATGGGATACCCCTATCGAATGTCGCCCAGCGGCAGGGAACGGCTGAGTGCGCCACAAATGAAGCAATGGCGCGCCCAGTATTCAGCACAGAGGACGATTGCTTGTCGTCGTCTAAACCGATTTCAACGTCTGACGGCGTCCTTGGCCTTGCCGACGTCCTTCTGAAGCTTGCCTTCGGCCTTGTCCATCTTGCCGTCGGCTTGAAGGTCGCGGTCGCCGGTGGCCTTTCCGGCGGCATCCTTCACGGCGCCCTTCGCCTGTTTGGCGGCGCCAGCGATCCGATCTTTGTCCATGTCGAGTCTCCGGAGTTGCAGACAACAGACGAATAGGCGTTGCCTTGAATTCGTTCCGCCAAGGTCCTATTTCTCAGTGGCGAAGCGATTCGAAACGGTCGAGACAAGGATTAATAATATAACAAATTATAATCTTACCCGACGGCCAGGCCATTACTCGGGCACGACCATTGCCGGCCTTCTGTCCTTTCTGAGCATGCTGGAGAGGATATTCGCCTTCAGCACGCTCAAGCGTGGGTTGGCACTGCACGAGCGATGCTGGCATGCCGGTTTCCTCGGCGTGTTCCGCACGGAGGAGCCGTTTCCGTCTGATTGCCGAGCCGCAGATCGCGTAGGAGGTGACCTTGATGATCGCGTCCCGCGGATGTTTGGTCCTGGGATCAGGCACGATACCCCAGCCACTATCCGCCTTGCCGCGCCAGCAAAGCGCCTTGATGTCTTGTCTATCCTCGATTGAGCCTGGGCGCGACAGGGGTGGTTCCCCTGTCGCGATCAGTGGCAATTCAGCTATCAGTCCCAACCGTCAACAATTTGCTTCGGCTCCGACCAGCCTGGAGACCGTCGTTCGGCCTGCGTGGTCGGTAATCAATGGGCCCTGCCGGACCGGCCAGACTCCCCGTTCTTCTTGCCGCGTGACTTGCCGCCCGGGGATGAAGGCGCGTCGTCCGATGGATCCCAGGACATGGGACGGGGCACGTCGTCATAGCTCGTCCACGGATCGCCGGGCTCCCCTTCGGCCGCCGAGATCTCGCCGCTGCGCTGCTGGCTCAGCTTCTTCTCGACCTCTTCCCCATCGGTGTCGGCCTCGACGTCGCGGTCGTCATGCAGGGTTTCGCCCTGGGTCATCCCGACATTGGCGACCGGGTCGGAGACGTATAGCCAGTCGCGACCGAACGGCGCCTGCGCGCCTTCGTTCCACGGTCCGCGATGGTCCTCGCCCTGCGACATGTTGTAGGCGGTCGCCACATGGCGCGGGTCGCCCTGCAGGATCCCAGGCGGGTAGTTCGGCTGCACGGTCTCCAGCGCTGCCTCGAACTGCCGGAAATGCGTGATCTCGCGGGTCATCAGGAAGCGCAGGGTCTCCCGCACATAGGGATCGTCGGTGAACTTCAGCAGGTACTCGTAGACGATCTTGGCGCGGGATTCGGCGGCGATGTTGGAGCGGAGATCGACGGTCAGGTCGCCATTGGCATTGACATAGGCGCCGCTCCAAGGATTGCCCTGACTATCCTCCAGCAGCGGGCCACCGCCGCTGAGGATGGCGAAGTGAGGCATCGCCAGGGCCTCGTGGATCAACGCGTCTCGCCCCGCGCTGCCGCCTTCGCGCAAGCTGGGCAGGCGATCTCGCGATCGACCATGCCCTGCTTGCGGGCGCGGACCGCCGCCATGTCGGTGCGGACCGGGCCGGTCGCCGTGCCGAACCGCGTCGCGTGCTGCGCCAGGTGGGCGACCCGCGCGCTCCAGATCTCGTTCTTGCTGGGCAGGCAGGCCACGGCCGGGTAGGACCCGCCGACCCATTGCCGCTCCACCACGGCGACCTTCTTGCCCGAACGGGCCAGGGTCCAGGCCAGCAGCTTGCCACCCTGGCCGCTGCCGAGAATGAGGATCTCGAACATTTCAGATTGAGACATGGATCTTTCCTCTCCGTGGATCTTCGGCAAGCGTGCGCTGATGAGCGCCAAGACCGCCTGCCTGGGATTGGTGAACAAACTCCGTTACCGGACGGTCTCCGTATGCTCGGCCGCCGAACGGCGGTGTTGTCTGCCGGCGCAACGCCACCGCTATGGCCGGCAGTCACCCATCACAGGACGACGACCATCTTCCCGCCGGCCTCGTTGGCCTCCATCACGCGGTGGGCCTCGTGGATCTGGTCGAAGCTGAAGACCCGCGCCGGCTTGGCCTTGAGCCGCCCGGCCGCGACGTCGCGGGCGATCTCCTGCAGCGGCACGTCGGACAGCGGGAAGCCGGGTGTCCCGAACACGAAGCTGCCGAAGAAGGTGAGATACACACCGCTCGCCATCTGCAGCAGCGGATTGAAGTCCGCGATCGGGGCCAGGCCACCGAGCCAGCCGGCCAGGCAGGCTCGGCCGCCGCGGCGGAGCATGGCGAGGGAGTCGAGGATCGTGCTGTTGCCGACGAGGTCGAGGACGGCGTCGATCCGCTTCGCCTCGGCGATCCGCTTCGACAGGTCAGGCGCTTCCAACTCCACCCGCTCCGCGTCGAGCGCGGTCAGCAGGGCGAAGCGGTCGGGGTTGCGGGTGGTGGCGATCACCCGGGCCCCGGCGTTCACCGCCATCTTCACGGCCGCCTGGCCGAAGGAGGATGTGGCGCCGCGGATCACCAGCAGCTGGCCCGTTGCGATCTCCAGGTTGCGGAACAGGCAGGTCCAGGCCGTGGCATAGGTCTCCGGGATGGCCGCCAGCTCGGCCCAGGGTAGGTCGGCGTCGATCAGGGCGACGTTGGAGGCCGAGACGCGGGTGTATTCCGCATAGCTGCCGTTGATGGTGCGGCCCAGCCCGCCCATCAACGCCGCCACCTTGGCGCCGACCGGGACCTCGCCGCCGGGGCAGGCCTTGACCAGCCCGACGCATTCGATGCCGATCACCTGGGCGGCCTCCGCCCATTCGCCCCGCCGCATATGCATCTCGGCGTGGTTGATGCCGAAGGCCTTGATCTCGATCACGACCTGGCCGGGCAGGGGCTCGGGCTCCGGGATCTCCCGGTAGACCAGGCTGTCCAGCCCGCCGAACTTCTCCAGCACGATGGCGCGCATGAGGGTCTCCTGTGGCGTACGGTTACGGGGCGAGGAAGACGCGGATGGCGTCCGCGATCTCGCGGGCATGCGTCTCCAGGGCGAAATGCCCGGTGTCGAAGAAGCGGATCTCGGCATCCGGCAGGTCGCGCTTGAAGGCTTCGGCGCCGGCCGGCAGGAAGAACGGGTCGTTCCTGCCCCACACCGCCAGGAAGGGCGGCCGGTGCTTGCGGAAATACGCCTGGAACTCCGGGTACAGCGCGACGTTGCTGGCGTAGTCGAGGAACAGGTCGAGCTGCACCTCGTCGGCACCCGGCCGGGCCAGGTAGTGGCTGTCGAGCGTGTAGCCGTCGGGCGAGACCAGGGTCTCGTCGGCGACGCCGTGCACATACTGCCAGCGCGTGGTCTCGGGCGTCAGGATGGCGCGCAGGGCCTCGCGGTTGGCCGCGGACGGGTCCTGCCAATAGGCGCGGATCGGGTTCCAGCCCTCGCTCAGCCCCTCCTGATAGGCGTTGCCGTTCTGCGAGATGATGGCGGCGATCCGCTCGGGGTGCCGCAGCGCCAGCCGGAAGCCGGTGGGCGCGCCGTAGTCGAAGACATAGACCGCGTAGCGGCTGAAGCCGATGACCTCGGTGAACCGGTCGATCACCTGGGCGATGCCGTCGAAGCTGTAGCGGAACGCGGCGCGGTCCGGCATGTCGGACTGGCCGAAGCCCGGCAGGTCGGGGGCCACGACATGGAAGCGGTCGGCCAGGAGCGGGATCAGGTCCCGGAACATGTGGCCGGCGCTGGGGAAGCCGTGCAGCAGCAGCAGCTTCGGGGCGCCGGGCGAGCCGGCCTCCCGGTAGAAGATCCTGAAGCCGTCGACATCGGTCTGGCGGTAGCGGATGGCTGTCATGGCAGGTCTCCAAAGATGAGCGGGCATGCGCGGCCCGCATTGCGTAACTGGTTTCGGTCAGGAGTGCGGTTACGAATCGGGCAAACGGCGTTGGGCCGACCGGGCCAACGTGCAGATCACCAAGCTCCCCCGCGTCGCATGTTTAATCAGCGATTTCCGAGGCAGGGTCGTGACATATATCGTAACCTCTTTGGTCACTCTGGAGGGGTTATGATCGGTTCAGATAACTTGTCAAGGGGCGTTTTTGAGGTTACTTATCGGAAAAGTGACCACAACCGGGGCCGCCGTGACACATCAGCACCCTCCTGCGATCTTCCTCGCCGACGCGCTCGGCCTGGATTTCCTCAACTCGGTCGCGACGCCGCTGGACACCAGGATCGACTGGCTGTCCGACGGCGACGGGCTGCTCTCCTGGCTGGAGCAATCCGGGCTGGTCTCGGCACCGGCTCTGGCGGCGGTGCGGGAGGCGGCGATGCCGGGCGAGCTCGACAGCGTCGCGGCCCAGGCGCGCAGCCTGCGGGAATGGTTCCGGGGCTTCGTCGAGGACCGGAAGGGGCGCCCGCTGGCCGCGGACGCGCTGCACGACCTCCAGCCCCTGAACCGGATGCTCGAGCGGGACGAGGGCTTCGCTCAGATCGCGGCGCGCGACGGGGCGGCGGGGCTGGAACTGCGGAGCCTCCGGCGCTGGCGCTCGCCCGACTCGCTGCTGCTGCCGATCGCCGAGGCGATGGCGCGGTTCGTGTGCGAGGAGGACTTCACCCACGTCAAGGCGTGCGAGGGGCCCGCCTGCACCTTGATGTTCGTCGACCACACGCGGGGCCATGCCCGACGCTGGTGCAGCATGGCGATCTGCGGCAACCGCGCGAAGCAGGCGGCGCACCGTCAGCGGCTGAAGGAGAAGGTCAATGGGCAGCAAGAGGTCTGATTCTCTCTCGCTGCGAATACGGCGCGGGGTGTTGGTAGCGCTTCCGACTCGCCAGGGGCTGCCCGTGTCTGCTGAGTCGTTGAGGCGGCACCGCAATAGTCGTCGAGCACCTGAATAGATCTCGGCTACTGGATGGTGCGCCTGAGACGTTTTACACGCGCTGTCGGATCTGTCGGATCGTGTCCCTGGGAGTGGTGTAGGAGGCCGACAGCAGGGCGAGGTGGTCATCTGCGGTTCTCCGGGTTTGGTTGCTGACACCAACCTGGACCGAGGAACCGAAGATGACCGAGGACATGATGGCCCTGCGCGGGCTGATGGAGAAGAGTGCTGACGCGGATCTGCTGCGGGAGATGATCGGGTTCGCCGCCCAGCGACTGATGGAGCTGGAGGTGACGGCGAAGACCGGCGCGGCCTTCGGCGAGAAGACCCCGGAGCGGCAGGCACAGCGCAACGGTTACCGCGACCGCGACTGGGAGACCAGGGCCGGCACGGTGGAACTGCGGATCCCGAAGCTGCGGACGGGCAGCTACTTCCCTGGCTTTCTGGAGCCGCGGCGTCTGGCGGAGAAGGCGCTGACGGCGGTGATCCAGGAGGCCTACGTCCAGGGGATCTCGACCCGTTCGGTGGACGAGTTGGTCCGTGCCATGGGCGGCTCGGGCATCTCCAAGAGCCAGGTGTCGCGGCTGTGCGAAGAGATCGACGAGAAGGTCCAGGCCTTCCTGACCCGCCCGATCGAGGGCGACTGGCCGTATCTGTGGATCGACGCGACCTACGTGAAGGTCCGCCAGGCCGGCCGGATCGTCTCGGTCGCGGTAATCGTGGCGGTGGGGGCCAACACCGACGGCCGCCGCGAGGTGCTGGGCCTGGATGTCGGGCCGTCCGAGGCCGAGACCTTCTGGACCGAGTTCCTGCGCGGTCTCGCCCGCCGCGGCCTGCGTGGTGTCAAGCTGGTGGTCTCCGACGCCCATGAGGGGCTCAAGGCCGCTGCCGCCCGGGTGCTGGCCGCCACCTGGCAGCGCTGCCGGGTCCACTTCATGCGCAATGCGCTCGCCCATGCCGGCAAGAGCGGCCGCCGGGTGGTCTCCGCCTTCATCGCCACCGCCTTCGCCCAGGAGGATGCCGCCGCCGGCCAGGCCCAGTGGCGCCGTGTCGCCGACCAGCTCCGGCCCAAGCTGCCCAAGCTCGCCGCCTTCATGGACCAGGCCGAGGCGGACGTCCTGGCCTACATGGGCTTCCCCAAGGACCACTGGTCCAAGATCCACTCCACCAACCCGCTGGAGCGGCTCAACGGCGAGATCAAGCGCCGCACCGAGGTGGTCGGCATCTTCCCCAACGAGGCCGCCATCCTCCGCCTCGTCGGCGCCCTACTGATCGAGCAGAACGACGAATGGGCCGTCCAGCGCTGCCGCTACATGACCCTGGAAAGCGTCTCTGCCTTGGGTGATGATCCCCTCGTCAGCCTGCCCATCATGGCCGCCTGACCAATCCGGCCCATGCCGGAGATCGCGGTGATCATCCCGCCGCTCCTACACCACTCCCAGGGACACGATCCGCTGTCGTTCCGAACCCCAGCGCGATCTCGCTCTGGCCGACACGACAAAGGATCGATCCAGGTCAGTCGGCTGATTGTCCGCCTCCGAGACCCGGAAGAGGAGTCCAGTTATGGCGCCCTCCGGCCTGGTCGGGCCGACAGGGAAGGATGGAATCCGGCCCTTCCGCTTTGTCGCTACACTCAGCGAATCTCGGTGCGCCGAAACGCACGCTCAACCGTAGCCCGGGGAAAATAACGAATGTCGAATGAGGACAGCACAAAGATAATTTACAGCAGGACGCCGGAATCAGCAGCCATGTTGGCAAACGTCAAACGAGCGATGGCGATCACCGCCACACTCAACCGTTTGACGTTCAACGATGCAGACGAAATCCGGGCCTTGTTCAGCGAACTCATCGGTAAAACGGTAGACGAGAGCTTTCTACTGATCCCGCCATTCTATACCGCCGGCGGTGACGAAATCCGCGTCGGGCGTAATGTCTTCGTCAATCAAAACTGCACTTTCTATGATCTTGGCGGGCTCGACATCGCAGACGATGTGATGATCGGGCCGAACGTGAGCATCATCACGACGGGCCATCCCCTTGAACCTTCGCAGCGCCGTGCCGCCACAATCGGGAAGCCCATCGTGATTGCGAGAAACGTCTGGATTGCAGCCGGCGCAACGATCATCGGCGGGGTGACAGTAGGCGAAAACTCGGTTGTGGCTGCGGGTTCGGTAGTCACCAAGGACGTTCCCCCGAATACCCTTGTCGGAGGAAATCCGGCGCGGGTCATTCGTTCGATCGGCGACGACTGAAGGAATATCCGCAAGGGACGAAGCTGGCCAGGTCCGCTTCGGAAAGCCGATTGCGATGGCCGGTTTCGGGCATCCTCGTCGGACCGAGCCGGCCGAAAAGGCCGGATCCAGTGGGATTGGGTATTGTCCGGAGTCGAGGCGCCGACGCGATGTCCGCATTTGGCCGATTGTGTTGAAAAAGTCGTCGTTGCTGGCGGTGTGAAGTCCTGATTCAGTCGTCCTGGGCAGAGGAGGACGCAGCGATGATGGGCGAGCGGACGGTGATGCAGGAGGCGCTGTTCTACGAGTTCAACCTGGAGCGCCACGTGCCGGCCGATCACCTGCTCCGCTCGATCGACCGGTTCGTCGATCTGTCCGGCATCCGCGCGCATCTGCGGCCCTTCTACAGCGAGATCGGGCGGCCCTCGATCGATCCGGAGCTGATGATCCGGATGCTGCTGATCGGGTACTGCTTCGGCATCCGCTCGGAACGCCGGCTGTGCGAAGAGGTGCATCTGAACCTCGCCTATCGCTGGTTCTGCCGGCTCGGCCTGGAGGGCGATGTCCCGGACCATTCGACCTTCTCGAAGAACCGGCACGGCCGCTTCCGCGACAGCGATCTGCTGCGCGAGCTGTTCGAGACGACGGTGCGGCACTGCATCGAGGCCGGGCTGGTCGGCGGCAACGGCTTCGCCACCGACGCCAGCCTGATCCGGGCGGATGCCAACAAGCAGCGCTCGGCGGAGGGATCGGAGGCGGTCGACTGGGAGGCGATGGCGGCGACCCGCCGCTCGGTCCGGGAGTATCTCGACACGCTGGACGAGGCGGCCTGGGGCGCCGCCAGTGAGGCCAAGCCCAAGTTCGTCTCGAGGTCCGACCCGGCTGCGCAGTGGACGGGGGCGCTGAAGGGCCACGCCTTCTTCGCCTACGCCGCCAACTATCTGATCGATCTCGACCATGCGGTCATCGTCGATGTCGAGGCGAGCCGTGCCATCCGCCAGGCGGAGGTCGGCGCGGCCCGCACCATGATTGACCGCACCCAGGATCGCTTCGGGCTCTATCCCGAACGGCTGGCCGCCGACAGCGCCTATGGCTCGGCCGAGATGCTCCGCTGGCTGGTCCATGAGCGCGGGATCGAGCCTCACATCCCGGTCTTCGACAAATCCGAGCGCAGCGACGGCACCTTCGAGCGGGCCGACTTCACCTACGATTACCAGGCCGACGCCTATCTCTGCCCCGCCGGCAAGCAACTCAGGCCGCGCCGGAGGGCCTATCGGACGCCGCGCCCGCTCGTCGACGCGGATGGCATGATCCGCTACCGCGCCAGCAAGCTGGACTGCGACGCCTGCGCGCTGAAGCCTCGCTGCTGCCCGAACACCCCCGCCTGCAAGGTCCCGCGCTCGATCCACGAAGGGGCTCGCGACATGGCGCGCGACATCGCCGCCACCGACGCCTATGCCACCTCGTGCCGCGAGCGGAAGAAGATCGAGATGCTGTTCGCCCACCTCAAACGCATCCTCAAGCTCGACCGCTTGCGGTTGCGAGGGCCGAACGGCGCCCGAGACGAGTTCCACCTCGCCGCCGCCGCTCAGAACCTCCGAAAGCTCGCCAAGCTCATCCCGATGCCGCAGCCGACACCGGCCTGACAGGCCTCAGGCTCAGGCTCCACAGCGCCTGCTCGCCGTCGCTCCAGCGCTCTCTCGGCAGCCGACTTCTTCAACAGAATCGGCGGATTGCGGTCATTTGGCAGCGCTGGCCCGATGGCGCGCTCCCCGCCAACTGGTTGGCCGGCGTCGCCTCGCGCGCGAAGCGATCGGCGGCGAACTCGCTGTGACGGATCGTGATCTGCTCGGACTGCTCGCCGCCCCACAGATTGCGGTCACGCAGACAGCGCGAAATTATGAGGATCTCGCCGCGCTGGTGGAAGAATACCGCCCGGGCGAGCTCGTGCTCGCCCTCGTTCAGTCTGGCACGGCAGCGGCGCACGGCTCTGGGCTGGAATTCTCCAGCTCGCCGCACCGTGCCGTGCCATCGCGTCACAGCTCCGGCAGGTGTATGATATGCCGGAGTCGACGGCTAACCGGGGCTGTGGACGGGCGCCGACCTCGGCCTCGCGAAGCGCACCAATGAGCGACATGCGGAACGGGCGGTGTAGGCGCTCTGGAGAGTGTCGGCATGGTTGTGCCTGTGAACCGGCGGCGCGCTGCGATCATGGCTGCCGACGTCGTCGGGTATTCCCGCCTGATGGAGGCCGATGAGGCGGCGACCCTCGCTGCGATCAAGGACTTGCGATGCGCGGTGATCGATCCGCAGCTGGTCGAGCACCATGGCCGCATCGTCAAGCTGATGGGCGACGGCGCGATCGTCGAGTTCGGCTCCGTCGTCGATGCTGTGGCGTGCGCCGTTGCGGTGCAGAAGGGATGTGAAGACCAGGTCCTCGCCTTGGATGTCCGGGGGCACGGGTGAGCCTTGGGAATTGAACACACGCCAGGTTTGCATCGCAGTGCTCCTCACCATCTTGCCCGGATAGATCCGGGCGAAGCGAACTCGGGCTGGGGCCGAGGTGCTGGGTTGCGATATTTCCGAGGACCAGAAGGTCGTCCCGGCTGCTGAACAGGCCGCAGTCAGCCGGGACGGCACCGGATCGTCACGGCACCTTTGATCTGTGCCGTGGCCGCGGCGAAGGCCATTCGGGAGCGCGGGGCGGGAGTGTCGCGAGCGCCCGGGCGATGAAGCCGTTCGCATACTCGACCGATGCTTCGGGATGCCGGTTTCTGAATTCCGCGAGCGCCGCTTCGCAGGCGCTCCATTCGTCGAGTCCAGCACCGCGGCTCTGACGATATGCGTCGATCACCAGGATCTCTGTGGTCGCCGGTCGACGCTGCATCATCGTCTCCATTCGAAAGACGCGCCTCTCAACGCGCGAGAACGCTCTTCAACTGATTCCGCGCCCGTCCCAAACGCGAACGGACCGTTCCAACGGGGACTTTCAGGCGGTCGGCCGCCTCGCCGTAGGGAGTCTCGCGGATCGCCACGACCCGGATCATTCGCCGGTGAGTCCGCGAGAGCTTTCTGATGCCGAGCGCCACCTCCTGGAGCTCGACCGCCAGATCCTGGTTCGGCCCGTGCGACCCGGTCCACTCCTCGATGGGTGCTGTCCTTGCTCGTGCGCGCAGGCTGGAGAGCCCCGACAGGTAGATCCGGCGCATCATGACGACCAGCCAAGCCACCAGATTCGTACCGGGCTCCCACAGGCGGAATTTGACGTAGGCTCGCGTCAAAGTGTCTTGAAGCAGGTCGTCGGCATCGGTCGGGTTCCGTGTCAGGCTTCGCGCATAGCGACGCAGGTCACCAATCACAGGGCCAACGTGATCCTCGAAAACTTGCCTCGGCGAAGTGCTTTCTGATGGCATCAGACTCGCTCCGTTCCGATGGACTGCGCTTTCCAAAACATCTCGATATCGCTTTTGTTCCGGAATAGAGTCCGAATGTTGTCGATATCTAAATTACATCACTGGTATAACCGGGCTTCTGGGCCGAGTACAGAGAACGAATTTGACAAATGTTAGAATATCTTTTTGTGTTTATCTTCATCATGGGCTGCGAATCCGGTCCGGACGAGATCGGGCTTGAGCGCGTCCACATTTCCTGATCGCGGCAATACGGCTTCGCCATCAAAGCCTGTGCGGAGGTTGGTGCGCAAAGTATTGTCCCACTCCTCGGCGGAAGCCGGCAGGGATGCTTTGGAGGAACCTCGGCGATGTCCGGCATTGGGCGCGGCAAGTGGGCCAGGACGGTCGGAAATGAGCCCGCGGAGGGCCGATCCGACCAATGTCCGTTGTCGGAAACAGGAGAGCTCGAGCCGGCTGTGGTCCGTGTCCGCATCCACCGAGTGGAATGTGTGCGGTGAGCGCCGGCCGAGCTTCTTCGCCGACCGTGTGTAGACGTTAGATTGCAAATTGAGGAACTGTAGCAGTGCCTGACTGAAGGAACTCAGACCCGCCCGCCCATGTTGCGATCGTATGAGTGACTCATACGTTACGAACCTGCTCGGCGCGTTCGGGCTGACGATCACCGATGAGGTAGAGGCGGCAGGCGCCGGCGAGCCGCTCTACGAAAGCGCCCATGAAGCGGTGGTGCTGATCGCGAACAATGGCGGCCGCAGCCTGGACTGGCTGCGACGGCGTCTCGACCTGACCCATTCCGGAGCGGTGCGGCTAGCAGATCGCTTGCAGCACGATGGCCTGCTGAGCCGATCGCGCTCGGGTCGCGAGGTGGCGCTGGATCTGACCCCAGCCGGGAGAGCCATGGTCGCGAGGCTGACGGAAGCCCGGATCCACGCGCTGGCGGCGCTGCTCGCGCCGCTGGATGCCGACGACCGTGCGCAACTCGTCCGCATCATGGATCAGATGCTCTGCGCGAAACACCGGCGGCGGGCGGACGCCGATCGCGGCTGCCGGCGGTGCGATTGGGCCTCGTGTGGTGATCGCTGTCCGATCAGCCGCTCCGTGTCGGAGGGGTGAGATGGCAATGTCAGGCGTCACCCGGCTGACGGTCGTGCTGTTGCTGGCGACCACGGCCGATCAGTTCATGCTCATTGCGTTGCTCTGGTTCGTTCTCGAGGACTCGAACGCACCGGCCATGGCCGCCATGGTGGTGCTGGTGCATCAGGTCCCGGCAATCGTCGCCGGACCATTGGCCGGCAGGTTGCTCGATCGATACGGCGCCGCCAAGCTCATGACGGCCGACAATCTGGCCCGCGCCCTGGTCCTGGCGGTGGTCCCGCTGCTGCATTGGGCTGGCAGCCTCGACCTCGTCGTCGTCTTTCTCTGTGTCGCCACGGCCGGGGCTTTCTCGCCCTTTACCTATGTGGGATCACGCGCCTTGCTGCCGTCGATGGCGCGAGGACGCAATCTTGCCGTCGCCAATGGGCTCCTATCGGTGGGAGACCAACTGCCCTATATCTTCGGACCGGCACTGGGTGGCGCACTGGCGGCCGCCCTCGGTGGAGCGGCGGCAGTCGCGGTGCCGGTCGCCTGCCTCCTCATCGCCGCACTGCTCGCGGCCGGTCTTCCCGCCTTGGACCATTCCCGCGGGCAGTCTTCGGACGCTCCGATGGAAGACGGCGCCGGCTGGCTGGGCTTCCGTCCCCTGCTTTCGGACCCGGCCCTGCGGGTGCTGCTGGCCCTCAGCATCGTCTACTATTTCGCCTATGGCCCGCTGGAGCCGGCTCTGGCCGTATTCGTGCGCGACCGGCTGGGATCCGGCGCCGCCGGCTTCGGGCTCCTGTGGACGGCATTCGGCATCGGCGCGGTGGCCGGCCTGCTGCTCGTCAAAGCCCTGTCCCGTCGCGGCCCAGGGCTGATGAACGCGCTGAGCGTCGTCGCTTTCGGCCTGGCGACGGCACCGCTGGCGCTTGTCCACAGCATGCCGGCGGCAATCGTCTGCATGGCCCTCGGCGGCATAGCCTGGGGGCCGTATGTGGCGCTGGAGGCGTCCGTGATCCAGCGGCGGGGTGCCGGCGCGCCACCTTGCCGGAGCCTTCGCCGCGCGGCGTGCCATTCTTTGGACGGCCGCTCCGCTCGGGGTGGGGGCCGGTGGGCTCATGCTGAGGGTACTGTCGCCCGAGACGGTCATCGGTGTGAGCGCAGGCGCCTGTGTCCTCGCCGGACTTTCCTGCCTGCTCATGCGGGACCTGCGTGCGGTCCGGGATCCGGACGTCGCTGTGACAGTGGCGGCCGTGGAGGACAGGGGCCGCCACCGTCCTGGGCCGACGCAGCCCGTTCACCATCATCGGCACGGGGTGAACCGCCGGTCTTCTTAGAGCTCCAGGGAGTCGGAGTGAACCGGATGCGCGAGCGTAACCTGGAACCCGACTCCCGGGTTCCGCGTGATTTAAGCTTCGAAGTAAAGATGGACCATAATTTGTGCTACTTTGCCTCCCGCATTTGACCGTCTCGCATCGCTTCGCCGTCTGGAAAGAGGTGTTTCGAGGAACGAAGAGGAGGGGGCGCCTATTCATCTGTCGTCTGCGGCGCGGCACGCTCGATCGTCTGCGGCCGCCAGGCGGCAACCGATAGGGGGTAACCCATGGCGACGACTGAAAAGACACTCGACGATCTGTTCCTCGACACGCTGAAGGACATCTACTACGCCGAGAAGCAGATCTTGAAAGCGCTTCCCAAAATGGCGAAGGCGGCACAGTCCGCGGAGCTCAAGGCCGCGTTCGAGACCCATCGCGACGAGACCGAGGGCCAAGTCGACCGCCTCGAGAAGGTGTTCGAGCTGCTCGGCAAGCGGGCGCAGGGCAAGACCTGCGACGCCATCATCGGCATCATCGACGAGGGCAAGGAGATCATGGAGGAGTTCAAGGGTGCCTCCGCGCTCGACGCCGGGCTCCTCTCGGGCGCCCAGGCCGTCGAGCACTACGAGATCTCCCGCTACGGCACGCTGAAGGCCTGGGCCGGCAAGCTGAACCTTTCCGAGGCCGTGCGGCTGCTGGACCAGACGTTGCAGGAGGAGAAGAAGACCGACCAGCTGCTGTCGAGGCTCGCGGAGAGCAGCCTCAACCGGAAGGCGGCCTGATCCGACGACGCCACGGCGAGCAGATGGTGCGTCCAGCGATCGACCCGATGCTGGGCCGTGTCTCGCTCGCCGTGGGCGATCTCGAACGGTCGAAGCGGAGATCGCGATGTTCGACGGCTTCAAGCTGGAGATGATCGAGCTGCCGGAGGCGGCGCTCCGGGGCCGCTACGGCGGGACGGGGCCGCCGATCCTGCTGCTGCAAGGCCATCCGAGCACTCATGCCACCTGGCACCGCGTCGCACCGATGCTGGCCGCATCGCACACCTTCATCTGCCCGGACCTGCGCGGCTTCGGCAAGTCGTCGAAACCGACGGACACGCCCGACCGCGAGGGATCGTCGAGGCGCGCCAAGGCCCGCGACTGCGTGGCCTTGATGGAGGCGCTCGGCTTCCCACCTTCACCGTCGCCGGCCATGACCGCGGCTGCTACGTGGCCTACCGCACGGCGCTGGACCATCCATAGGCTGGCCGTGCTGGACGGCATCCCGATCGTCGAGCGGCTGGAGCGCTGCGATGCCCGCTTCGCCCAGGCCTGGTGGCACTGGTTCTTCTACGCCCAACCGGACAAGCCGGAACGCCCGATCGGGGCCGACCCGGAGGCTTGGTACGGCGCATCGCGGAACGTATGGGGGCGGAGGCCCACGCCGATCCTCGATGCGATCCACGATCCGGCGACCGTCCACGGCATGCTCGAGGACTATCGGGCCGACCTCGGCATCGACCGCGACCATGATGCTCAGGATCGCGAGCACGGCCGGCGGATCATCTGCCCGGCGCTGTGCCTCTGGCCCTGCGGGACGACTCCCACGAACTGGCCGGCGACATGCTCGGCATCTGGCGATCCTGGGCTTCGGATGTGCGCGGCCGGGGATCGATTGCACCCACCACATGGCCGAGGAGGCGCCGGAGGAGTTGGCCGGGGAGCTGCTGGAGTTTCTCGCCGGCTGGCACGGCGACCGGCAACGGAACATTCCTTCGGCCCATTGACTCCATCGAGATCCGAAAAACCGACGGAGACCATCATGACCGATCCGAAGACGGCGGGCCCGCGGCCGCCGCAGCCGGCGCAGCAGCAGCGGCCGCCGGGCACGACATCCGCGATGGACCCGCGCCCCGACCACGGCGAGGATAGCTATCGCGGCAGTGGCCGCCTGGACGGGAAGGTCGCGCTGATCACAGGCGGGGATTCCGGGATCGGCCGTGCCGTGGCGATCGCCTTTGCGCGGGAGGGCGCCGATGTCCTGATCTCCTATCTGAACGAGCATGACGACGCCCGCGAGACTGCCGACTGGGTGACGAAGGCCGGACGCCGGGCGGTGACGATTGCCGGCGATGTCAGCGGCGAGGACCATTGCCGCGAGCTGGTCGACCAAGCGGTGCGGCAGCTGGGCGGCCTTGACATCCTGGTGAACAACGCCGCCTACCAGATGACCCACGAGACGCTGGAGGAGATCTCCGCCGAGGAGTGGGACAAGACCTTCCGCACCAACATCCACAGCCAGTTCTACCTGTCGAAGGCCGCCGTTCCGCACATGAAGCCCGGCAGCGCCATCGTCAACACCGCTTCGATCAACTCGAAGTCGCCGTCGCCGACATTGCTGCCCTATGCCACCACCAAGGGGGCGATCGCCAACTTCACCGCCGGGCTGGCCCAGTTGCTGGCCGACAAGGGCATCCGGGTGAACTGCGTCGCGCCGGGGCCGGTGTGGACGCCGCTGATCCCGTCGACCATGCCGCCGGAGAAGGTCGAGCAGTTCGGCGGCAACACCCCGCTCGGCCGTGCGGCGCAGCCGGCCGAACTCGCGCCGGCCTATGTCCTGCTGGCGTCGCAGGAGGCCAGCTACATCACCGGTGCCCTGCTGCCGGTGACCGGCGGGCGCCCCATGCTGTGATGCCCTCGCGGCCGTCATCGCCGGCGACGTCACTGTGACACCCGACGACGCGCTGCCGTTCGGTCGGCTGGGGGACAGGACCGTCCATCTCTGTATCGACATGCAGGAGCTGTTCGCGCAGCAGACCGCCTGGCACGTGCCTTGGGCGCAGCGGACATCGCCCATGGTGCGGCGCCTCGTCCGCCACCGGCCGGAGCACACCATCTTCACCCGCTTCCTGCCGCCCCGGCAGCCGGACGAGCTGCCCGGCAGCTGGCGGCGCTACTACACCCGCTGGGCGGAGATGACGCGGGGGATGCTGGATCCAAGGCTGCTGGAGCTGGTGCCGATGCTGGCGGAGTTCGTGCCGCCGGCGCTGGTCTTCGACAAGCACGGTTATTCCGCCTTCACGGCCCCGGGGCTCGGCGAGCGGCTTCGTGCCGGCGCGATCGAAACGCTCATCCTTTCCGGCGGCGAGACGGATATCTGCGTGCTGGCGACCGCCCTCAGCGCCATCGACCGGGGCTACCGCCTGGTGCTGGCGGAGGACGCGGTCTGCAGCACCTCCGACACCACCCATGAGGATCTGCTCCGCCTCTTCCATGAGCGTTTCTCGCAGCAGATCGAGGTCGCGCCGGTGGATCAGATCCTCGAGGCCTGGCCGTGACCGGCTCAGCCCTCCCCGACGCGGAGACACGGGTGGGAAAGCCATGACGCAACAACCCGCCGGCCGGGTGATCGAAATTCGCAAGGCGATCGCGGCTGCCGACGACATCCTTGCACAGCACTATCTTGCGCTCTGGGACAGCTATGGCACGCCTGAGGATCAGATGCAGCCTGACGCGAAGGCGCGTGTGCTTGCCTTCATCCAGGATGCCCGCAAGCACCGCGGGCTGGGCGTGTTCATCCCCACCGTTGGCGAAGACGCCAGCTGCAAAGATCGCGAAAGCGATAGGCGGCCGTATAGATAGGATCGGTCTTGGGCCCGTTGTTGTCGCCTGCCACCATCATCAGGTCACGCTTGGCGATCGCCGCAACGGCGCGCCGGAGAACCTCGTTGTCGGGGCCGGCGAAGCTCAGATTGATGACGTCGAGAAAATCGGCCCTCTACCGACCGCAGGAGACATGTTCGGGCCTGTCGGAAAGGCGGACGACGCTTAAGAGGCTGCGATCCGTCAGGCTGGGGGCCGTCCTCGTGACTGCCGGAGTGTTCGGCAAGCCCTTGATCAGGCAATTGCTCATCCAATTTCGCTTTGGATAAACATTTGTTATTCAAAAATAAAAGCGATCATTTTCTAATAATTTAAATATCGGAACGAAGTTGACTGCGTGAGGTTTGTTCTTCTGTTCGAAGAATTTATTGTCGCTTCGAATCGTTTCGTCGGGAGAGAACGATCGCCAGCCTTTGAAGGGGAGAGTTCAATGCCGGATCAAGATCGTGCCGCGGACCGCCCCGACTTCACCGCTGTGGTCGCGCCGGTCCTGTGCGAGCTTCGGCGCTACGCGCGGTCACTCACCCGCAACAGCGCCGATGCAGAGGACCTGCTGCAGGACACGCTGCTGCGCGCCTACAACAAATTCCATCTCTGGCAGCCGGGCACCAACATCGCGGGCTGGCTCTGCGTCGTGATGAAGCGAGTGTTTCTGTCGCAGCTTCAGCGCCGCAGGCGCCTGATTGCGATGCCGGCCGAGGATTTCGACGGGCCGCAGCCGCCGAGCCAGGACGATGCGCTCGACCTCGTCCGCCTCGGCAATGCCATCAACCGGCTGCAGCGCCCTCATCGCGAGTTGGTGGAGGCGGTGGCGATCAACGGCGATTCCTACGAGGAGGCGGCGCAGGCTTTCCACATCCCCATCGGCACCGTCCGTTCCCGCCTCGGCCGCGCCCGCGACCATCTCCGCCTTCAGACCGGTATCGACTTGTAGTCACACTCCGGCCCGATATCCGGAATCTCACGCTTCGCTTCACTTCGTAAGATCTGGCGATTCGGCATTTTTATTTGTCCCATCGAACGACAGTTCGTTCAGGACTGTTGTGACCTTAGCGGGCACCGAAGCGCGTTGCTGCCTTAGCCTGACAGGAGATCGTGATGACCGACCCGAAAGAGCATCTAACACACTGGTTGCGTGACGCCTTTGCCATGGAGAGCCAGGCTGTTTCCCTGCTGGAAACCCAGGCTAGCCGGCTCGAGACCTATCCCGCGGCGCTGGCGAAAGTGCAGGAGCATCTGCAACAGACCCATCGCCAGCGGCAGGACGTGGAGGATTGCTGGCCAAGCTGGGCTCCGATCCCTCCACTCTGAAGGACCTGACCCAGAAGACCATCGCCAATGTCCAGGGCATGTTCCACGCCATGAGCGAGGACGAGGTTCTGAAGCACGCCCTCGGCAGCTACTCCTTCGAGCACTTCGAGGCCGCGAGCTACCGGATGCTGGCCGCGGCCGCGCGGGAGGCCGGCGAGCCCGGCATCGCCGAGACCTGCGAGCGTATCCAGGCCGAGGAGGAAGAGATGGGCGACTGGCTGTGGGAGCAGATGCCGAGGCTCACCCAGGAATATCTCAGCCGTTCGGAAGCCGGCGCTCCAGCCAAGCGCTGACGCCAGCGAATCCTCCCCTCATCCGGAAAGGTGACCCATGTTCATTCATATCAAGCAGCTGCAGTTCAACGCCCGAGTCTCCGAGCCCGACCCGCGCTTCGCCAAGCTCCTGCTGGAGCAGTTCGGCGGCGGCAACGGTGAGCTCAAGGCAGCAATGCAATACTTCGTCCAGGCTCATGCCGCGCGCAAGCCCTACACCGACAAATACGATCTGCTGATGGACATCGCGACCGAGGAGCTGTCGCATCTGGAGATCGTCGGCGCCACCATCACCATGCTACTGCAGGGGGTGAACGGCGAACTCAAGAACGCGCTCGACGTGACCGGCATCCCAAGTCTTTCCGAAGGCGGCAGCGCGGCGAGGGACGGGTTGATCCACGAGGCCCTGGCGATGCCGCACTTCGTCACCCTCAGCGGCGGCGGTCCTCTCCTGGAGGACAGCCAGGGCAATCCCTGGAGCGGTGCCTACGTCAATGCCAATGGCGATTTGACAGTCGATCTCCGCTCCAACATCGCCGCCGAATCCCGCGCCAAGATCGTCTACGAGTATCTGCTGAAGTTCACCGACGATCCCTATGTGCGCGAGACCCTACGGTTCCTGATGACCCGCGAGATCACGCATTTCCGGCAGTTCGAGGCGGCGCTGGAGACAATCCAACCGAACTTTCCGCCGGGCATCCTGCAGGGCGACCCGCGCCATGTCGCGACTGCCTACAACATGTCGCAGGGCGAGGACCATCGCGGCCCGTGGAACGAGGGCGCAGAGGCGCCGTTCGGCCGCGACTGGCTCTATGTCTCCGACCCGGTCGCCAATGTCGGGATGACGCAGGGCGAGGTGCTGCATGGCGACCGCGACGTCGAGTCCGACACCGATGGTGACGAGGTCGAGAAGACGCTCAGCCGGCAGCGGAGCGGCGAGGTCTCGGCGGCCGAAGGCGAGCCCGGCGATCCCTGGACGGGCTATGACGACGTCCCGCGCCCCATGTCCTGGGATCCTTCGGACGACGCACCCTCGCCCGGTGGCGGGAAAGGGCGCGGCAAGAAGAACGGGCAGTCCGGCCGCGCCGGCCGAGCTCATTGATCCGATCGCCCAAGCGATTCGAGTGGGACAGGAGCGCGATGATGGTCGAGCCTCAGAGTATCCGGACGCCCCCGGCAGCGGCCTCGGACGGAGTTGGTGGCCCCGGCGGTATCGGGGCCAAGGAGGCGGCCGCCAAAGACGCCACCAGCCGCGAAGCGAAGCTGTGGCGGCTGCGCCAGGACATCAACGGGCTCCGGGGCGATGTTGCCGCCATCAAGCAGTCCCCGGCCCTCAAGGCTGCGCCGCGGGTGCGGCGCAGCCCAACCGCAACGCCGAGCTGGCGGCGAAGGCGTTCGGCCACACGACGGCGGGGCTGTTCGGTTACACCCATCTGACCGCGGCTATCCCGGCGGCCAGGCGGAATATGTCCGGGTGCCCTACGCCGATGTCGCGCCGGTGAAGATCCCGGATGGGCTGACCGACGAGCAGGTGCTGTTCCTCGGCGACATCTTCCCCACCGGCTGGCAGGCGGCGGCGCAGTGCGACATCGAGCCGACCGATACGGTGGCGATCTGGGGCTGCGGGCCGGTCGGCCAGTTCGCGATCCGCGCCGCGCTGCTGCTGGGCGCCAGGCAGGTGATCGCGATCGACAATGTGCCGGAGCGGCTGTCGATGGCCCGGGCATCCGACAGGATCGTTCACCGTTTTCACCTCATAGGTGATGACGACAACGCCGGCACCAATTGGCGCCGGCGTAGCGCATGGCGACCCCCTCCCTTCGAATCCTCCTCGCCGGCGACCTGGCGCCGGATCTGCCTCACTCTCGCTATCGTTGCAAAAGGAAAGCGGGCACCTCGCATTGAGGCGCCCGCTGGCCGTTGAACGAAGACGGTCGCTCGTCGATCAGCCCTCCCGGACCAACTCCTTGAGAGCCTGGTTGAGGGCCTTGCTGTCGGCGTGCCGGAGGGCCCCCCTCGGTGGATTTGATCGCCCGGTTGACCGCCTGCGCCGCCTTCTTGGCCTTCGCCGACCGAAGGAACCTGCGAGCAACCCGCAAGAGCATGATCGCAGCCTCGATTTCCTGAACTGGCGTCAGGTCGTCCTCGATTTCCTCGACGGGCGCTAGATCGTCAGCCGGTTCAAGTATCGTCATAGTGTTCCTCCTCCTTCAAAGCGCTTCGGTCGCGCAGCCTACCGGAGCCCACACGTATGAACCATCTCTGGCATATCACCCTGAACACCGGTGACGCCCGCAAATCGCCTCGATCGGAGGTCACCGATGCGGCTGTGACAGCGGTTCTGCCGCATATGCGCAAAGCGCTTGCCGGATCGCTTGCCGAGATACCGTTTGTGGGGGAGGGCTATCGCCTCAAGGCGACCGCAGAAGGCGCCTTTCTGCTTGGCACGATCATGGTCATTGGGGCTCTGGTCTTGACGTTCGGAGTCGCGCCAGAATCCCGCGATGCCGCCCAGCTCTGGAAGTTGTTGCATCGGGGCCCTGGCATCGTGACCGAAGCGGCGCAGCCGCCGGCAGCACCATGGCTTGGGGTGCGGATTGACCTGCCCCATCTGATTCCGGGTATCGCGGAGTGGGCAGCCGACTATGAGCGCTGCGTTGCATGGGCTTGGATCGAAAAGCGGGATAGCGGCCACCTCCGTTGAGGCACCAGCTGCCTCAATGGACCGGAGCTGACGCATCAGGCCAGAGATTCTGCGTCACCGGATAGATGAACGGTTTGTCCGCCAAGGTGACGAAGCCTTCGAGCGTCGGCAAGTGCTGCAGCTCCGAAGCGAGCACGATCTCCTCCTTGACGATACTGAGCATCGTCGTGCTGTTGACGCTCGTCGTCGTCCGGGACCCCGCATTGTTTGCGCTTTCGCCGGCCTGGACCCGGGTCTCCTCCATCTCCGCCAACCCGATTTCCTTGGACGCCTTCTCGGCCAGGTCGCTGCTGTTGCAGCGCAGGAACAGGCGGTTGGAAAAGCGCCCGAACAGGGTCGAGGCCGTCTGTGCGCCGTACCGCTCAACGAGCTGGCCGTAGTCCTGGATGGCGCAGACCACGGCGATGTTGCTCTTCCGCAGCCGGGTCACCGCGTCCTTCAGCGAGTTGATCGCGCCGATCGAGTCCAGCTCGTCGATCACGATCCAGGTTCGCGCGAACCTGCCGTCCTTGACGGACGCACGCTCGAGGCCGGCCAGGATCAGGATGTCCAGCCAGGCGCCGATGCTGGGGCCGAGCACGCCCTTTTCCGTGTCCCGATACGGCAGCCATAGCCAGCCCGGGTCGTTGCCGAGCATGTATTCCCGACAGGAAAAGTCGCCGTCCCGCGTGAATTGCCACGCGGCGAGGTTGGTTTCGATGATCGAGCGGACCGAACCGAGGATGCCCTCGGCCCCCTTGGAGAAGGTCGCGCTGTTGTCCGCCTCCAGCGTTGCCTGCAGCTCGGTGACGTCGCTCTGCGTGATCACCTTGTACAGGTCGGCGTTCGACATTTGTGCGCCCGCCCGCATCGCGGCGTTGGCGAAGAAGGTCCGGGCCCGGCGCGCCCATTCACCACTCTCGCCGCCGATATCGGGAAAGAGGCTCGCGGCATAGGTCTGCCATTCGTGCGGAGCCTTGATCTCGTTTCGGAGGTTCCAGCCGACCGCCTCGTCATCGAAGGGCGACAGCACTTTGTCGCCCTTGCGCCGGAAGGATTCCGACATGTCGTAGCCGGCGTCGACGACGATGGCGCGGTCGCCGCGGCGGCGGATGTCGGCGAGGACTGGCGGAGCGCCACGGACTTGCCCGTGCCCGTCGAGGCGCAGATCAGGCCGTGGAGGGTTTCGAGTTGGCGCGGCATCGGCAAGTTGCCGAACCGCACCAGCCCGTCCGTCGCAGCGGCCGGGAGTGTCCGAGGGTCTGTGTAAGTGAGGCCGGGGCGGCATGCTTTGCGGCCTGAGCGCGCTGAGGCCGCAAAGCGGTCGGCGAACAGAATGGCAAACTGCCCCATGGCGGCGGTCCATTCAACCGGCCGTTTCCAATGGATTCCAGCATTGCGGATCGCCAGGAACAGCAGCTTGGTCGCGGCCTCGTCGCTCGGGAAGCTGCCGCGGGT
>NZ_JBHYMS010000071.1:0-36789 GCF_042743185.1 Inquilinus sp. NPDC058860
GGAGATCATCGCCGACCGGCGCGCTGCCGGCCTCGCTCCGCCCAAGCCCGGATCCTCGCAGTAGACCACACTGCGGTCCTCACCGGATGCTGACCAAGCGAACCCAACACGGGCACGGCGGCGGGATGTTGGGTTCGCAGTCGCGAACCCAACCTACCTCAGGTCTTTCTTGCCTCGGCCAGCACGCGGTCGATGAAGGCGTCGGCGGCGCCGAGGTGGCGGGCGGGGTCGCGCAAGGCGGGCCAGTCGATCGGGGCGTTGGACGTTTCCGACAGCAGGTCGAACAGGTGGCGGCCGGTGGCGGTGGCTTTCGTCGCCGCCTCCTTGACCAGGCGCTGGGCCTCCGGGCGCGGCATGTGGGCGGCCAGGGCGAAGCTCGCCGCCTCGGCCAGCAAGAGGCCGTGCGAGGCCTCGAACTGCCCCGCCATCCGGGCCTTGTCGACCGTCAGGCTGCCGACGACGGCCAAAGCGTGGTTCAGCGCCGCGCCGGATGCCGTCGCCATCTGCGGCAGGGCCAGCCATTCGACCGGCCAGGCAGCGCCGTCGCGCTCATGCTCGTGCAGCATCGCCTGGTGCAACTGGCCGACGAGGCCGGCGTTGTAGCGGGCGAGGGCGACCAGCGTCTCCGGCCCGACCGGGTTCGATTTCTGCGGCATGGTCGAGGAGCCGCCGCCGGCGCCCGGCCGCACCTCCGCCACCTCGGTCTGGGCCAGGAGGATCAGGTCGCGGCCCATCTTGCCCAGCGTGCCGGTGACCAGCGCCAGCCAGCCGGCGAACTCAGCGATGCCGTCGCGCTGGCTGTGCCATGGCATCGGCGGCACGGCGAGGTCGAGGATCCCGGCCAGCGCCGCCTCGACCTTGGTGCCGTCTTCGCCGAGCGCGCCGAGCGTGCCGCTGGCGCCGCCGAAGGACAGCAGCAGCAGGCGGGGCTTCAGCTCGGCGAGACGGTCGCGGTCGCGCAGCAGCGGCGCCAGCCAGCCGGCCGCCTTCAGACCGAAGGAGACCGGCGTCGCCTGCTGCGACCGGGTGCGGCCCGGCATCACCGTGGCGCGGTGGGCATCGGCGAGGCTTGCCAGGGCCTGGATCAGGGCGGTCAGCCGGCCCTCCAGGATCGCGATCACCCGGCGCAGCCGCAGCACCAGCCCGGTGTCGAGGATGTCCTGGCTGGTGGCGCCCCAATGCACCGCCTGGGCCGCCTCCTCGCCCGCGGAGGCCGCTACCGCCTGGCGCAGCGCCGCCACGAGGGCGGGCACCGGCACGCCGTCCTCGGCCGTCTTGGCGGCCAGCGCCGCCGGGTCGGGCACCAGCGCGCCGGCGGTCGCGGCGATGGCGCTGGCGGCCGCGGCGGGGATCACGCCGCAGCGCGCCTCGGCCTCGGCCAGTGCCGCCTCGACCCGCAGCATCGCCCGCAACGCCGCCGTGTCGGAGAACAGGGCGGCGGTCTCGGCATCGGAGAGGAGCGGGCCGAAGAGGGCGGAGTCGAAGGGCGAGACGGTCATGGTTTACAGCATGATCGGGATCGAGGTTCGCGTTACCTCTCCCGCTTGGCGGGAGAGGCAAAAATGAACTGTGCCGTTTCTTACACCGCTTCCAGGGCGAGGGCGATGCCCTGGCCGACGCCGATGCACATGGTGGCGAGCGCCCGGCGGCCAGCCCCGAGGCTGAGCTGCAGCGCGGCGGTGCCGGCGAGGCGGGCGCCGGACATGCCGAGGGGGTGGCCCAGCGCGATGGCGCCGCCGTTCGGGTTCACCTGCGGCGCGTCGTCCGGCAGGCCGAGGTCGCGGGTCACCGCCAGGGCCTGGGAGGCGAAGGCCTCGTTCAGCTCGATCACGTCGAAATCGCCGATCGAGAGGCCGAGGCGCGCCATCAGCCTGCGGCTGGCGGGGGAGGGGCCGAAGCCCATGATCCGCGGCGGCACCCCGGCCACGGCGCCGCCGAGGATGCGGGCGATCGGGGTCAGGCCGTGGCGCGCCGCCGCTTCCTCCGACGCCACGATCAGCGCCGCGGCGCCGTCATTGACGCCCGACGCGTTGCCGGCGGTGACGGTGCCGCCCTTGCGGAACGGCGTCGGCAGCGCCGCCAGCTTGTCCAGCGAGGTCTGGCGCGGATGCTCGTCGCGGTCGACCACCACCGGCTCGGCCTTCTTCTGCGGGATGGTGACCGGGACGATCTCGCGCGCCAGCCGGCCATTGGCCTGGGCCGCCAGCGCCTTCTGCTGGCTGCGCAGGGCGAAGGCATCCTGGTCGGCGCGGGTGACGCGGAACTGCTCGGCCACGGTCTCGCCGGTCTCCGGCATGGAATCGGTGCCGTACATCTCCTCCATCCGCGGGTTGACGAAGCGCCAGCCGATGGTGGTGTCGTAGACCGCATTGGACCGGGAGAAGGCGGTGTCGGCCTTCGGCATGACGAAGGGCGCGCGTGACATGCTCTCGGCGCCGCCGGCCAGCATCAGCTCGGCCTCGCCGGCCTTGATCGCGCGGGCGGCGATGGTGACGGCGTCGAGACCGGAGCCGCAGAGGCGGTTGATGGTCGAGCCGGTGATCCCGGCCGGCAGCCCGGCCAGCAGCAGGGCCATGCGGGCGAGGTTGCGGTTGTCCTCGCCGGCCTGGTTGGCGCAGCCCAGGACGACGTCGTCGACCGCCTCCCAGTCCACCTTGGCATGGCGCTCGACCAGCGCCTTGAGCGGGATGGCGGCGAGGTCGTCGGCGCGCACCGCGGACAGGGCGCCGGCATAGCGGCCGATCGGGGTGCGCAGATAGGCGCAGATATAGGCGTCGCGGCTCATGCGGCCTCTCCATGGGCGATGCGGGTGCGCTCCTTCAGGTCGCGCAGCGTCTTCAGCTCGAGGGCCGAGGGCGGCGGCGTCTCTTCGAGATTGTCGGCGAAGCGGACGGTCCAGCCGCAGCTGTCCTGCACCTGGCTGCGGGTCAAGCCCGGATGCAGCGACACGACGGTGAATTCCTTCGTCGCCGGGTCGGGGCGCCAGACGGCGAGGTCGGTGACCAGCAGGGTCGGGCCCTTGGTGGTGACGCCGTGGCGGGCGCGGTCGTCGCCGCCGGTGCCGTGGCCGAGCGAGGTGAAGAAGTCGATCTTTTCCACCATGCCGCGCTTGTTCTGCTTCATGGTGATGAAGATCTCGCCGCAGGAGGTCGCGATCTCCGGTGCGCCGCCGCCGCCCGGCAGGCGGACCGTGGGCTTGTGGTAGTCGCCGATCACCGTGGTGTTGATGTTGCCGAAGCGGTCGAGCTGGGCGGCGCCGAGGAAGCCGACCGTGACCCGGCCGCCCTGCAGCCAGTAGCGGAACATCTCCGGCACCGAGACGGTGGTGACGGCGGTGTCGCACAGCTCGCCGTCGCCGATCGACAGGGGCAGCACCTCGGGCGCAGTGCCGATGGTGCCGCTTTCATAGATCAGGGTGATGTCCGGGGCGTGGGTCAGCCGCGCCACGTTGCAGGCGGCGGACGGCGCGCCGATGCCGACGAAGCAGACATCCTCGTTCCGCAGCGCCCGGGCCGCCGCGATGGTCATCATCTCGTCGGGGGTAAAGGCGTCGGCCATGCTCAGGCCCTCCCGCTCAGCGGCGTGACCCGGCCGGCGAAGGCGTCGGGGCCGCTCTCGATCACGTTGGTCTTCATCCAGGCGAGGAAAGCCTCGCGGTCGGCGGCGATCTTGTCCCAGGCCAGGTAGAAGGCGTTGTCGCGCGGGTAGTAGCCATGGGCGTAGGAGGGATGGGCGCCGCCCGGCACATGGACGATCGAGGTCACGGTCCAGCGCGGCAGCACGCAGGCATTGGGATGGACGCCGTCGAAATCCTCGACGATCTCCTCCACCGTCACCACCGACCGCTTTGCCGCCAGCACCGCCTCCTTCTGCACCCCGACGATGCCTTCGATCAGCACGTCGCCGCGGCGGTTGGCCTTCTGGGCGTGGATGAAAGACACGTCCGGGCGGATCGCCGGCACGGCGGCCAGGGTCTCGCCGGTGAAGGGGCAGGCGACCGACCGGATGTTCGGGTTCACTTCGGCCAGGCCGGCGCCGCGATAGCCGCGGAACACGGCGCAGGGCAGGCCGGCCGCCCCGGCCTCGTAGGCATTGGCCATGGCGGCGTGGGAATGCTCCTCGATCTCGACCGGGTTCGGCCAGCCCTTCTCGACCGCGTCGCGCAGCCGGCGCAGCAGGCCGACGCCGGGGTTGCCGGCATAGGAGAAGACCAGCCTGGCCGCGCAGCCCATGCCGATCATCTGGTCGTAGACCAGGTCCGGCGTCATCCGGACCAGGGTCAGGCCGCGCCTTCCCTGTCGGATCGCCTCATGCGCGGCGGCGTGCGGGATCAGATGGGTGAAGCCCTCGAAGGCCGCGGTGTCGCCGTCATGGAGGTTCTCCGCGACGGCCTCGGCCAGGGTCTGGAATTTGGCCATGAACTCTCTCAGATCTCGAAGAAGACGGTCTCGCCGTCGCCCTGCATGCGGATGTCGAAGCGGTAGCGGCTCGGCCCGTCGGCCCCCGCGATCAGCGTGCCGCGGCGCGCCTCGGGCACCGCCAGCAGCACCGGGTCGCCGGCATTGGCCGGCTCGTCCGGGAAGTAGATGCGGGTGCAGCAATGCACCAGCATGCCGCGCATGAAGACGATGACGCTGAGATGCGGCGCCTGGCCCTGGCCCGGGGCGCCGGGCTTGATCGTGTCGAAGACGAAGCGCCGTTCCGGATCCGTGCCGGTGCCGCAGCGGCCGAAGCCGGTGAAGCCGTCATTGGCGGTGCGCTGCGGCCCCGGGAACACGCCCTTCGAATCCGCCTGCCAGATCTCGACCAGCGCGTCCTCGATCGGCTGGCCGGCGCCGTCCAGCACCCGGCCGGCGACGCGGATGCGCTCGCCCGGCACGGCATCGCCGGCGATGATGCCGTCGGCGATCTGCGGGAAATCGTAGCCGTATTGCCGCGGCGTCAGGCCGTAGGCGAAGAAGGGGCCGACCGTCTGCGACCCGGTCTGGAGGAGCTTCGGCATGCCTCAACCCTCCATCGGCGTCGCCAGGCGCCCGCGCAGCACGATGTCGAATTCGTAGCCGAGGGCGTATTCCGGCTCGGTCAGGTCGAGGTTGAAGGCCGCAATCAGGCGCTCGCGCCCGGCCGGATCGGGGATGCTGTTGAACATCGGGTCCAGCGTGTGCAGCGGGTCGCCGGGGAAGTACATCTGGGTCACCAGCCGGGTGGCGAAGGCCGGGCCGAACAGCGAGAAATGGATGTGCTGCGGCCGCCAGGCGTTCGGATGGTTGCGCCAGGGATAGGCGCCCGGCTTGATCGTGAGGAAGCGGTACCGGCCCTCGGCGTCGGTGACGCAGCGGCCGGCGCCCAGGAAGTTGGGGTCAAGCGGCGCGTCGTGCTGGTCGGCCTTGTGGATGTAGCGGCCGGCGGCGTTGGCCTGCCACAGCTCGACCAGCGTGTTCGCCACCGGCCGGGCGTCCTCGTCCAGCACCCTTCCGGTGACGATGATGCGCTCGCCCAGCGGCTCGCCATTGACCCGGCCGTTGCGGGTCAGGTCGGCCTCGCCCTCGGGCGCCGCGGGGAAGGACGGCCCTTGATGCTCCGACAGCGCGCCGGAAAGAGGGATCAGTTTCTGCGACGGCGCGCGCAGCACGGTCGAGCGATAGCCTTCGTAGAGATGCGGCGGATGGATGCGCCAGTCGCGCGGCTGGAAGCTCATTTCTGTTCCTCCCGGGCAACGCCGTCGCGTTCGGCGAAGACCTGCTTGGCGATGGCGAAGGCGGCGTTCGCGGCCGGCACGCCGGCATAGACCGCGACATGCAGCAACGCCTCGCGGATGTCCTCCGGTGTCGCGCCGGTGTTGGCGGTGGCGCGGATATGCATCGCCAGCTCCTCATGATGGCCCAGCGCGGCCAGGAGGGCGATGGTCAGCATCGACCGCTCGCGATGGGTCAGAAGCGGCCGGCTCCACACCCCGCCCCAGGCACCGCGGGTGATGAACTCCTGGAACGGCGCGTCGAACTCGGTGGTGCGGGACTGGGCACGGTCGACATGGGCGTCGCCCAGCACGGTGCGGCGCACTGCCATGCCCCGGTCGTGCAGCGGGTCAGCCATGGGGCCCCTCATCTCCGATGAAGCCGCGGATCAGCCCGGCCAGCAGTTCCGGCGCCTCGATGCAGGGGATGTGGCCGGTGCCCGGGATGTCCTGGTAGCGCGCGCCGGGGATCAGGGCGGCGAGGGACCGCACCAGCTCCGGCGTCGTCGCGATGTCGGCGGCGCCGCACAGGCACAGGGTCGGCACCGCCACGGCCCGGGCCGCCGCGGTCAGGTCGCCGTCGCGCAGGGCGGCACAGGCGCGGATGTAGCCGTCGGCCGGGGTGCGGCTGAGCATGGCGCGGGCGGCCGCGACCAGGTCCGGCTGCCGGGCGCGGAATCCGGCGGAGAACCAGCGCTCCATCGTCCCCTCGGCGATGCTGGCGACGCCGCCGGCCTCGACCGCCGCGATCCGGGCCTGCCAGGCCTCGGCCGTGCCGATCCTGTGGGCGGTGTCGCAGAGCACCAGCCGCCCGACCAGCTCCGGCCGCAGCCGGGTGAGGCCGAGCGCGATCATGCCGCCGATCGACAGCCCGACCACGGTGGCCTGGCGGATGCCGAGGGCGTCCAGAAGGGCCGCGAGGTCGGCGGCGTGGGTGTCGATGCTGTCGCCGCCCTCGCTGCCGGACAGGCCATGGCCGCGCTTGTCGTAGCGCAGGGTCCGATGGCCGGGGAATTGCGGCACCACCGCATCCCAGATGCGGAAATCGGTGCCGACCGAGTTGATGAAGACCAGGGCGGGCGCGTCGCGCGGGCCCCTGTCCTCGACATGCAGCACGATGCCGTTCGCCTTGACCGCGTCCATCCCTCGTCCCTGGCCCTCGCCCTGGTTCCGCCCGGGTATCGTGCCGCACTGTGCGTCGCCGGCACGGTTATGTAAAATGAGGAATTCACCGCAGAACATAACCTGGAGAGTATGGTGGGCCGTGACAGCGCCGGTGCGATCGAGCGGCGGATCAAGCTGCGCCACCTGCAATGCTTCCTCGAAGCGGTGCGGCTGCGCAGCGTCGTGGCCGCGGCCGATGCGCTGGGGGTCAGCCAGCCGGCGGTGTCGAAGACCCTGCGCGAGCTGGAGGAGGCGCTGGGCGCACCCTTGTTCGACCGCAGCCGCAAGGGCGTGGTGCTGACCCCCTTCGGCCGCACCTTCCTGCACCATGCCGGCACCAGCGTCACCGCGCTGCGCCAGGGCATCGAGAGCGTGGTGCGCGCCCGGGCGGCAGGGGAGGAGCTGCTGCGCGTCGGCGTGCTGCCGACGGTGGCGGCGCAGATGATGCCGGAAGCGCTGCAGCGATTCCGGCGGGCCTGCCCCGGCGTGGTGGTGCGGGTGGTCGACGGGCCGAACCAGATGCTGCTGGGGCAGTTGCGGGTCGGCGGGCTCGACCTCGTGCTCGGCCGGCTGGCGGAGCCGGAGCAGATGACCGGCCTCAGCTTCGAGCATCTCTATTCCGAGCGCATCGCCTTCGCCGTGCGGCCAGGCCATCCGCTCTTGTCCCGCCCGGCGGTGGCGGTGCGCGACATCAAGGCCTATCCGGTGATCGCGCCGCCGCCGGGATCGGTGATCCAGCCGACCGTCGACCGCCTGCTGATCGCGGCGGGAGTGGAGGCGCTGCCCGACCGGATCGAGAGCGTCTCGGCCACCTTCGGCCGCTCCTATGTCCGCCGCACCGATGCGGTCTGGATCATCTCGCGCGGCGCCGTGGCCCTGGACCTGGAGGAGGGGGTGCTGGCCGAGCTGCCGATCGACGACAGCGATTCCACCGGCCCGGTCGGCCTGACCATGCGGGCCGAGGTGCCGCCGACCGATGCCGGCCGGATCTTCATGGCCATGGTGCGCGACGCGGCGCGCGAGGTGCGCGGCGCCTGAAGAGGATAATGATCCGGCCCGGCTTCGGACGCACCCTGTGCTAGGCTCGTCTCGTTCGGAAGGGTGCCGAACCCGTGTGACGACAGGACGCCGCGCCTCGACCTCAGACAGGGAGACCGCCCATGGCCATGAGGCCCGACCCGACCTTCCACGCCTCGCCGAAGCTGGCGATGGAAGCCCCGCCCGAAGACTTCGCCTATACGCTGCTGCTCAGCCCGGACTTCTCGCAGCCCGACGCGCTGGCGGTGATCGACGTCAAGCCCGGCTCGCCCAACTACAGCCGGGTCGTCCACACCGTGGCGATGCCGCACAAGGGCGACGAGTTCCATCATTTCGGCTGGAACGCCTGCTCCTCTTCCCTGTCGCCGCTGGCCGGCCACGCCTTCCTGGAGCGGCGCTATCTGATCATCCCCGGCATCCGCTCGTCGCGGATCTATGTCGTAGACACCAGGCCGGACCCGACCCAGGCGAAGATCCACAAGGTCATCGAGCCGGAGGAGGTGTTCCGCAAGACCGGCTATTCCCGGCCGCACACCGTGCATTGCGGCCCGGACGGCATCTATGTCTCGACCCTCGGCGGCGGCGGGAAGGACGGCACCGACGGCCCGCCCGGCATCTTCACCATGGATTGCGAGAGCTTCGAGGTGCTGGGCCGCTGGGAGATCGACCGCGGGCCGCAGGAGCTGCATTACGACTTCTGGTGGAACCTGCCGCGCGACTATATGGTCTCCAGCGAATGGGGGCTGCCGCCGCAATTCGAGAACGGCATCGTGCCGGAGGACCTGCTGGCCAACAGATACGGCCACCGGGTGCATTTCTGGGACCTGCGGGCCCGGCGCAACGTCCAGACCATCGATCTCGGCGCCAACCACCAGATGGCGCTGGAGGTGCGGCCGGCGCATGACCCGGCGAAGGAGTATGGCTTCCTCGGCGTCGTGGTCGACACCACCAACCTGGAGGGGTCGATCTGGACCTGGTGGCGCGAGGACGGCCGGTTCCACATCGAGAAGACGGCGACGATCCCGCCCGAGCCGGCGGAGGCCGACCGGCTGCCGCCGCTGCTGAAAGGCTTCGGCGCGGTGCCGCCGCTGGTGTCCGACATCGACCTGTCGCTCGACGACCGCTTCCTCTACGTCTCCTGCTGGGGCACCGGCGAGATGCGGCAATACGATGTCGGCGACCCGCGCCAGCCGAGGCTGTCCGGCTCGGTCAGCATCGGCGGCATCGATCGCCGCGCGCCCCATCCGAACGGCAAGGCCTATGCCGGCGGGCCGCAGATGGTCGAGATCAGCCGCGACGGCAAGCGGGTGTACTGGACCAACTCGCTGTACTCGACCTGGGACGACCAGTTCTACCCGGACGGCGTGCCGGGGGCGCAGGTGATGGCGCAGGCAGGGCCCGATGGCGGGCTGGAGCTGGCCAGGGACTACTGGGTCGAGTTCCCGGACGGCTACCGGGCGCACCAGGTCCGGCTGCAGGGCGGCGACTGCTCGACCGACAGCTTCTGCTACCCCTCGGCCTGACCGATGCCGGAGGCGGCCGGCCTGTGGCTGGCGGTGGTGGCGAGCGGCCTCTATCACGGGATCAACCCGGGGATGGGCTGGCCGCTCGCCGTTTCCGCCGGGCTGATGGAGCGCAGCCCGCGCGCCCTGGTGGCGGCGCTGGGACCGCTGACTCTCGGCCATCTGCTGGCGATGGCGGTGGTGATCCTGCCCTTCGCCCTGCTGGTGACGCTGGTGGCCTGGCAGCAGCCGATCCGGATCGGCGCCAGCCTGCTGGTGATCGGCTTCGGCGTGTTCCGCCTGGTCAATCGGCGCCATCCGCGGGCGCTGGCCCGGATCCGGCCGACGCAGCTGGGACTGTGGTCCTTCGCCGTGGCGATGGCGCATGGCGCCGGGCTGATGCTGGTGCCGATCTATCTCGGCCTGTGCCGCGCCGCCGGGAGCGACCAGGCGGCGGGGACGCTGGCCGGCGGCGATCTCGGCATGGGCGTGCTGGTCTCCGCCGTCCATTCCCTCGCCATGGTCGCGGCCGGCGGCGCCTTCGCCTGGCTGGTCTATCGGACCCTGGGTTTGAAGGCGGTGGCGCGCAGCTGGTTCAACCTCGACGTGGTCTGGGCCGTCAGCCTGATCCTGGTCGGCGGCCTGTCGCTGGCGTTCGCCCTTCATGGCGGGATGTGACGGGCGCTCAGACCAGATGTGAAGACCCGCCCTGCGGGCGCGCAGCAGCCCTGCACGACAAGCCCTTGCCCGGATTGCGGTCCTGGCCGAAGCTCAACCTGTTTCTCATCATCCCCGCGGGGGCGGGCAGCGCTCGACCGGCACCACCGCCCAGGCGGCATGGCGCGGGCCGGGCCGTGCCGCGTTTAGGCGAGACCGATCGCGATGTCGTTCGTCAGCAGGATCACCGGCACCGCGTCCGGCCGCGCCATGCCGGCGCCGGGCTTCGTCGAGTTCGTCGGCCTGATCGCCTTCATGATGGCGCTGATCTCGCTGTCGATCGACAACCTGCTGCCGGCCTTCGGCGCCATCCAGGCCGATCTCGGCATCGCCGACGCCAATGCGCTGCAATACGTCCTGACCGCCTACATGGCCGGCTTCGGCGTGATGCAGCTGGTCTACGGCCCGGTGTCGGACGTGATCGGGCGGCGGCCGACCCTGATGATCGGGCTGAGCATCTATACCCTGGGCAGCATCCTCGCGATCGTCGCCCACGGCTTCGAATGGCTGCTGGTCGCGCGGGTGGTGCAGGGCATGGGCGCCGCGGCGGCGCGCGTGCTGACAGTGACCATCGTGCGCGACCGCTATTCCGGCCGCGAGATGGCGCGGGTGATGTCGCTGACCATGATGGTGTTCATCATCGTGCCGATCCTCGCCCCGGCGATCGGCCAGGGCTTCCTGTTCCTCGGCGGCTGGCACGCCATCTTCGTCAGCATGCTGGCGCTGGCGCTGGTGCAGATCGTCTGGTTCAACCTGCGCATGCCCGAGACGCTGCATCCGGAATACCGCAAGCGGTTCTCGCCGTCGCAGATCGCCGGCGCTGCGCGGCGCTGCGTCACCACCCGGGTGTCGATCGGCTACGCCACGGCCATGGGGCTGATGATGGGGGCGCTGATGTCCTATCTCGGCTCGTCCCAGGCGATCTTCGAGACCGATGTCTATGCCCTCGGCACGATGTTCCCGATGGCCTTCGGGCTGATCGCGGCGGTGATGGGCTTCGCCTCCTTCCTCAACTCGCGGCTGGTGCGGCGGCTGGGCATGCGGCGGATGTCGCACACCGGGATCCTGGGCTTCGTCGCCGTCGGCGCGCTGCAGGTGGCGCTGGCCTTCGCCTTCGCCGGCAAGCCGCCGCTGGTCCTGTTCGGCGTGGTGCTGGCCGCCAACATGTTCCTGTTCAGCCTGACCGTGCCGAACTTCAACGCCATGGCGATGGAGCCCCTGGGCGACGTCGCCGGCACCGCCTCCTCGGTGTTCGGCAGCTACACCACGATCGTCAGCGCCGTGCTCGGCGCCTTCGTCGGCCAGGCCTTCGACGGCACGGTGGTGCCGCTGGCCTTCGGCTATTTCGGCCTCGGCCTGCTGGCGCTCTTGATCGTGCTGTGGACCGAGCGCGGCCGGCTGTTCGTGCCGCACCACCCCGACCCCGTCCGCTGAACCAGGAGACCATGAGATGCGCCAGCAGACCTCGTTCCTGTTCGACCTCGACGGCACGCTGGTCGACAGCGTCTATCACCACGTCATGGCCTGGCGCGAGGCGCTGGACGCCGAGGGCATCGAGCTGTCGGTCTGGCGCATCCACCGCAAGATCGGCATGAGCGGCGGGCTGTTCACCAACATGCTGCTGCGCGAGACCGGCCTGGACATCAGCGACGAGCGGGTGGAGCGGCTGCGCCGCCGCCACGCCGAGGCCTACAACCGGAACTCGGAGCAGAGCGTGCCGCTGCCCGGCGCGCGCGAGCTGCTGGCCTGGCTGACCGAGGCCGGCATCCCTTGGGCCATCGCCACCAGCGGGCGGATGGAGACGGCGCGGCCGGTGATCGAGAACCTGGGCGTCGACTTCGCCAAGGTCCCGGTCGTCACCCGCGACCAGGTGAAATACGCCAAGCCCGACCCCGACCTGTTCCTGGCCGCGGCCGAGAAGCTGGGCGTGCCGATCGAGCGCGCCCATGTCGTCGGCGACAGCGTCTGGGACATGCTGGCGGCGCAGCGGGCCCGGGCGCTGGGCATCGGCTTCCTGTCCGGCGGCTACGGCCAGGACGAGCTGGAGCGCGCCGGCGCCTACCGCGTCTTCGAGGATCCGGCCGACATGCTGCTGCATATCGACGAGGTCGGCGGAAGACGCTGACGGCCCGCTGCCGCGCGGCTGACGCGGCAGATCTCTCCCGAAGCTGCTGATCGACTGTCGACCGGGCGGAACGCTTTGTCGCGCTCGCTCGCTGTGCCTTGGCATCAAGACGAAGCCCATGAGCCTCTGTTAAGCTAGCATCTCAAAATTTAGCTTGAGCTACATTTGGGTCGATGCGAGCATTCCCACGCAATGACGATGCGATGGGAGAGGCTCATGGTGAGGATTCGGAGCGCACTGGCGGCGGTGCTGGTGCTGGCGGGCGTGCTGGCGGCCGGGAGCGTCTCGGCGGAAGGGGCGCGGCCGAAGCGGATCGTCACCACCTTCACCATCCTGCAGGACATGGCCCAGCAGGTGGCCGGCGACGCCGCGATCGTCGAGTCAATCACCAAGCCGGGGGCGGAGATCCACGACTACGACCCGACGCCGCTGGACGTGGTCAAGGCGCAGGATGCCGATCTGGTGCTGTGGAACGGTCTCGGCCTCGAGCGCTGGTTCGAGAAGTTCTTCCAGGGCGTCAAGGACGTGCCGAGCGCGGTGGTGACCGACGGCATCCAGCCGGTCTCGATCGTCGAAGGGCCCTACACCGACAAGCCGAACCCGCACAGCTGGATGTCGCCGGCCAATGCGATCGTCTATGTCGAGAACATCAGGAAGGCGCTGGTCGCGATCGACCCCGCCAACGCCGCGACCTACGACCGCAACGCCGCCGCCTACACCGCCGAGCTGAAGGCGCTGGACGCGCCGATCCGCGAGGCGCTGGCGAAGATCCCGGCCGACCAGCGCATGCTGGTCAGCTGCGAGGGCGCCTTCTCCTATCTCGCCCGCGACTACGGGCTGAAGGAGGGCTATCTCTGGGCCGTCAATGCCGACGAGGAGGGCACGCCGCAGCAGATCCGCAAGGTGATCGACACGGTGCGGCGCGACCATGTGCCGGTGGTGTTCTGCGAGAGCACGGTCAACGACAAGGCGATGCGGCAGGTGGCGCAGGAGACCGGCGCCCGCTTCGGCGGCACCCTCTATGTCGACAGCCTGACAACCGAGGACGGGCCGGCGCCGACCTATCTCGCCATGCTGCGCTACAACGCCAGGCTGATCCAGGACGGCTTCAATGTCGGCCAGTGAGGCACCCTCCATCGCCGTATCCGGCATCACGGTCCGCTACCGCGCCGGCAATGTCGCGCTGAGCGACGTGTCGCTGACGCTCGACCGGCCCAGCATCTGCGGCCTGATCGGCATGAACGGCAGCGGCAAGTCGACCCTGTTCAAGGCGATCATGGGTTTCGTCGATCCCGTCGCCGGCTCGGTCTCGATCTGCGGCCGGCCGGTGGCCTGGGCACAGAAGGCCAACATCGTCGCCTATGTGCCGCAGACCGAGGAGGTGGACTGGAGCTTCCCGGTCTCGGTCCGCGACGTGGTGATGATGGGCCGGCAGGGCCGCATGGGCTTCCTGCGCATCCCGTCGGCCGCCGACCGCGCGGCGGTGGCGAAGAGCCTGGAGCGGGTGGGGATGCAGGATTTCGCCGGCCGCCAGATTGGCGAGCTGTCCGGCGGCCAGCGCAAGCGGGTGTTCCTGGCCCGGGCGCTGGCGCAGGAGGCGCGGATCATCCTGCTGGACGAACCCTTCACCGGGGTCGACGTCAAGACCGAACGGGCGATCACCGGCATCCTGACCGGGCTGCGCGAGGCCGGCCACCTGATCCTGGTGTCGACCCACAACCTGGCGAGCGTGCCAGAGTTCTGCGACCAGGCGGCGCTGATCAACCGCAGCCTCGTCGCCTTCGGCCCGGTCGAAGAGGTGTTCACCGCCGACACTCTGGCCCGCACCTTCGGCGGTGCGCTGCACCAGCTGCCGTTCGGGCTGGGCGGGTTGTCGGAGCCGCGGTTGCGGGCGGCGGCGGGATGACCGGGCTGCTCGACCTGCTGGCCGAGCCTTTCGGCTACCAGTTCATGGTCAAGGCCATCCTGGGCGGCGGCGCGGTCGGAGCGGTCTGCGCCGTGCTGTCCTGCTTCGTCACGCTGAAGGGCTGGTCGCTGCTGGGCGACGCGCTGTCCCACGCCGTGGTGCCGGGCGTCGCCATCGCCTATCTGGCCGGCGCGCCCTTCCTGCTCGGAGCCGTGCTGTCCGGCCTGTTCGCGGTGCTGGGCATCGGTGCGATCGAGCGCGCCACCAAGCTGCGCGGCGACGCGGTGATCGGCGTCGTCTTCACCGCCTTCTTCGCGCTCGGCCTGCTGCTGATCTCGCTGTATCCCAGCAACCTGCGGCTGACCACGATCCTGTTCGGCAACCTGCTGGGCATCGCCGATGCCGATCTGTGGCAGCTCTTCGCCGTCGGCGCCGGCTGCCTGCTGGTGGTGGCGGTGAAGTGGAAGGACCTGCTGCTGTACTGCTTCGACGCGCAGCATGCCCGTGCCATCGGCCTGCCGACCGGGCGGCTGCACCTGCTGCTGCTCTGTCTCCTGTCGCTGACTGCGGTGGCGGCGCTGCAGGCGGTCGGGGCCCTCTTGGTCGTCGCCATGCTGATCACGCCCGGCGCCACGGCCCAGCTGCTGACCGACCGCTTCCCGCGCATGCTGGTCCTGGCCGCGGCGATGGGGGCGGTGACGGCGATGGCCGGCGCCTATGCCAGCTATTTCCTGGACGGGTCGACCGGCGGGCTGATCGTGCTGGCCCAGACCGGCCTGTTCCTGCTGGCGCTGGCCCTGGCGCCGAAGCACGGGCTGCTGCGGCGGGCGAAGGCCGTCGAGGAGGCCGTGCCGTGACCGCCCTCCTGTCCCTGCTCGAGGCCGCGGCCGAGCCGCTGCGGCACGGCTTCATGGTCGAGGCGATGCTGATCGCCGCCTTCGTCGGCACGGTCTGCGCCGTGCTGTCCTGCTTCGTCGTGCTGAAGGGCTGGGCGCTGGTCGGCGACGCGGTCTCGCACGCCGTGCTGCCCGGCATCATCCTGGCCTATGTCGCCGGGCTGCCGATGTCGCTCGGCGCCGTCGCCAGCGGCATGGCCTGCGTGCTGTCGGCCGGGGCGATCGAGGCGCGCTGCCGGGTCAAGAGCGACGCCGTGCTCGGTATCGCCTTCACCGGATTCCTGGCGCTGGGCATGGTGCTGCTGGCGGAGACGCCGAGCGACATCCATTTCATGCATGTGCTGTTCGGCAACCTGCTGGGCATCGAGCCGGCGGACAGGATCCAGACCCTGGCGGTCGGCTCGGTCACGCTGTTGGCCGTGCTGCTGCTGCGCAAGGACCTGATCCTGTTCTGCTTCGACCCAGGCCAGGCGCGGGTGATGGGGATCCCGCCGCGGCGGCTGGAGCTGATCCTGCTGCTGCTGGTGGCGGCCACCATCGTCGCGGCCTTGCAGGCGGTCGGCGTGGTGCTGGTGATGGCGATGCTGGTGACGCCGGGCTGCATCGGCCTCCTGCTGGCCGACCGCTTCGGCCGGGTGATGGCGGCGGCGGTCGCCTCCGCCGTGCTGTCGAGCGTGCTCGGCACCCTGCTCAGCTTCTGGCTCGACGGCGCCACCGGCCCGACCATCGTCGTGGTCCAGGCCCTGCTGTTCGTCCTGGCCTTCCTGTTCGCGCCGAAGAAGGGGCTGCTGCGGCGGGTGGCGGTAAGCGCGTAGGTTGCCAGCTAGGAGGGCGCCGCGGGGACGGCGCGCCGGGTCCGGACCGATTTGACCAGGACGTCGCCGGCCACGGCGGCCATGACGATGCCGCCGCCGATCCAGGTCGACAGCGACGGCGCCTCGGCGAAGGCCAGCCAGACCCAGAGCGGCGCCAGAGGGTTCTCCAGGCTGCCGATCAGGGCGGAGCGGGTGGCCGAGATCAGCCGCGTGCCGACGGTCATCAGCAGCAGCCCGAGGCCGAACTGGGCCGTGCCGAACAGGGCGAGCTCGAGCATCTCCGCCGCCGGGACCTTGCCGGGGCTGGCGAGGGGCAGCACCAGGACCGCGCAGAGGAAGGCCGACAGGCAGGCGGCCGGCAGCATCGACACGTCCCGGTGCCGCCGGATGACCACCATCAGCGTGCCGTAGGACAGCACCATCAGGATGGCGAAGCCGTAGCCGGCCATGTGGTCGGCGGAGGCGCGGGGATCGAAGATGATCGCGACCCCGGCCAGCGCGACGCAGCAGGCGGCGAGGGTGGCCCGGTTCTCGCGCTCGCCGGTGACGGCCAGCGCCAGCAGGGCGGCGACGAAGGGCAGCGCCGCATGGACCGTCATCACCTCCGCCACCGGGATCAGGCGCAGCGCGCTGATGTAGCTGATCGAGGCGACGGCCGACAGGATCGTGACCCACAGGCTCGGCCACCCCATCGCGCGGACCATGCCGGCGAGGTCGCGCCGGTGCATCCAGGCGGCGACGGCGCCGATGAAGACGCCGGCGAAGATCCCGCGCCAGAACAGGACGGTCCAGACATCCAGCTCGATCAGCCGGGTGAAGTATCCGGCCAGGCTGTAGGCGACGGCGGACGCCACGATCAGACCCGTGCCCAGCCCCGCGTCCCGATCGTGCTGCATCGCCCGTCCTCCGGCTTCGGCGATGGTGTAGCAGCAGGCTGCTGACAGCGTTCTGTCAGGAATGTTCGGACCGGCCCCGTCATGCCGTCGCCCGATGCCCTTGGTCCGCGGACGGCCCCAAGATGCTATGGTCCCGATTCGAGATGACCTTTGCGCGTTACTTGAGGGGGGAGTAGTTAAAATGCGTTTCTGTCGCATGCTCGGCTATGCCTTCCTGGCCGTATCGGCCGGATCTTCTGTGGCGCAGGCGCAGGAGGATCCGAGCTTCGACTGCTCCAAGGCGCGGACGCATGTGGAGAAGGTGTTGTGCTCCGGCGGCAATTCGGGGATGGGCTGGATCGACCAGACGATGGCCGACCTGTACAAGGCGGTCCACCAGGTGCCGGGCGCGGACCCTGCCGCGCTGCAGGCCAGCCAGCGCGCCTGGCTGGTGCAGCGCAACCACTGCTCCGGCTCGGACGAGAAGGTGTTGAACTGCCTGCTCGACAGCTATCGCGCCCGGTATGTCGAGCTCGCCGCCCCTTACGACCAGCAGCATGTGACGGGCGCGTACTCGAATGGTCGGGTCAACGGGATTCTCGACGGCGTGCTGTTTCCCGACGGCAGCCTGTCGGTCAGCATCGCATCCAGCGGGCCCGCGCCGGCCTATGACCAATGCTCCGTCACGTTCCGGGCGCCGCTGAAGGGCGACACGGTACAGTACGTCGCCCCGCCGGATGTCGACGACCTCGACGACAAATGCGCGATCGAGCTGAAGCTGAACGGCTCCCGGATCCAGGTCATGCCGACGGACTGCCGGGACGACTGCGGCAACGGCGCCTCATTCGACGGTGTCTACAAAAGATGACTGGGCATCGCTGATCCCGGCCTCCCGCAAGACGCGGACGGACTAAGGAAGGGCGAGTCGGAGATAGGGGACACGGCGCGCTATGCTTCGCCGTGCGCAGGCCGCGCCCGGTCGGGGGAGCAAGCCGAGATGGATGTCGCCAGCCTGGTTCTTCCCGTGTTCGCGATCATCGTCACCGGCTGGCTGGCCGGCTGGTCCGGCTACGTCTCGCGGTCGCTGGCCGACGGGCTGGTGCATTTCGCCTACAACGTCGCGATGCCGGCGCTGCTGATCGTCACCATCGCGCAGGAGCCGGCGCGCAACCTCCTGCAAGGACGCTTCCTGCTGGCCTTCGGCGGCGGCTCCGCCCTGTGCTTCGCGCTGGTGTTCCTGGCCGTCCGGGCCGCGTGGGGGCGGGGCCTCGCCAGCAGCACGATCCACGGCATGGCCGCGGCGATGACCAACACCGGCTTCGTGGCGCTGCCGATCCTGCATTCGATCTACGGCCAGCCGGCCGTCCTGCCCGCCGCCATCGCCACCGTGTTCGTGGCGGGGGTCATGTTCCCGGCGGCCGTCATCCTGCTGGAAAGCGACGGCCATGGCGGCCCCGGGCGGGCGGTGCGCCCGGCCGTGCTGGCGCGGCAGATCCTGTTCAACCCGATGGTGCTCTCCACCCTGGTCGGCCTGGCCTGGGCGATCGCGGGCCTGCCGATCCCGGCCCCGGTGGCGGCCTATCTCGACATCTTCGCGGCGGCGCTGACGCCCTGCGCGCTCTTCGCCATCGGGCTCGGCCTGTCGGTCGCGGGGCTGCGCGCGAACCTCCGCGCATCCGTGCTGCTCGCGGTTGTGAAGCTGGTGATCATGCCGCTGATCGTCTACGGCCTGTGCCTGGCGACGGGCCTCGACCCGCTCTACACCATCGCCGCCGTGGTCTGTGCCGCCGTGCCGACGGCGAAGACGGTCTATATCCTGGCCGGCGAGTACAAGGTGGAGGAGCCGTTGGTCGCCGCCACGGTCTCGATCACGACGCTGCTGTCGGTGCCGACGCTGCTGATCTGGCTCACGGCCTTGTCCGGGCCCGTGGCGCGAGCGGGCTGACCGGAGAGGGCAATCGAGTGAAGAGGCTGCACCACGTTGCGCTTGTTATTTTCTGTCATTGCCGGGCTTGACCCGGCAATCCAGAAGCTGTCGACATCCTCTGGATGCCCGGGTCAAGCCCGGGCATGACAATGGATTGGGGCAAATAGTCCTTCACCCGATCGCCCGCTGGACCGGGTCATCCGCCTACCGCCGCCAGCGCCCTATCGGTGAACGCCCGGTGCCGCTCCCGCAGGCGGTGCTCCTCCTCCGGCTCCAGGCCCCAGCCGGGCAGGCCGGCGATCGGGCGCAGCGCTGCCCACAGATCCCAGCGGGGCAGGGAGGCCGGATCGATCCCGGACAGGGCGAGGTAGTGGCGGGTGAGGGCGGCCATGGCGTCCTCATCATGGGCGATGAACAGCTCCAGCCGGGCGTTGGCCAGGTCGGCCAGCGGGTCGCCGGCGGCCGCGTCCTCCCAGTCGACCACCGCCTGCAGCCGGCCGCCGCGCCACAGCAGGTTGCCGGGCCAATAGTCGCCATGCAGCAGGACGGGCGGGTTGCGGCGGGGCGGGGGCCAAGCGGCCAAAGCGGCGCGCAGGCGGGATTCGGCCAGGGTCTCGTCCGGCTCGGGCCGATGCCGGGCGATCAGCGCTGCCGCCTGCTCCTCCTGCTGGGGCAGGAACGGCACGTCGGATGCCGGCACGCGGTGGATCGCGGCCAGCGCCTCGGCGATTTGGCGCATGTGGTCGTCGGGGTCGGCCGGCACGTCCGCCGGGTCGCCGTCGACGAAGCTCTGCAGCAGAAAGGGCGTCGGCAGGATGGTGCCGCTGGTGTCCAGGTGCAGCGGCCGGGGCGCGGGCACGCCGGCGGTTTGCAGTACCTGCAGCAGGCGAAACTCATGCGCCGCGATGTCCGGGTCGCGCGCCAGGTCGGCGGCGCCGTGGCGGCGCAGCACCAGGGTCTCGGCCCTGCCGTCCGGATGCGCGACCTGCAGGGCGGTCACCTCGGCCGAGACGCCGCCGGCCAGCGGCCGGGCGGCCAGCAGGCGGGCGCCGGGGCGAAAGCGCTGGATGATGCCGGAATACGCTGACATGGTCCCTGCCTGAGCCGATCGATCTGCGTCCCCCGAATCCCCAGGGTGAACCATGCCAGAACGGATCGCTGTCCTCGCCGATATTCACGGTGTCCTGCCCGCCCTCGAGGCGGTGCTGGCCGAGCCCGAGGTGGCGGCGGCCGACCGCATCGTCATCCTCGGTGACGCGGCGGCGGGGCCGCATCCCTGCGAGGTGCTCGACCTTCTGCTCGCCCTCGGCGATCGCGCCGCCTGGATCCGCGGCAATGCCGACCGCGAGCTGGTCGAATATCGGCGCGGCACGCCGGCGCCGGACCCCGGATCGATCGGGGCCTGGGCCGCCCGGCAGCTGGGCGACCGCCATCTCGACCGGCTGTCGCGGCTGCCGCTCTCGCTCTCCCTGCCGGTCGACGGCCTCGGCCATGTGCATTTCTGCCACGCCACGCCGCGCCGGGACGACGAGATGGTCCTGGTCGATTCCGGCTTCGCCCGCTGGGACGACGTCTTCGACGGCCTGGGCGCCGAGGTCGAGACGGTGGTGTGCGGCCACACCCATATGCCGTTTCTGCGCCTGGTGAACGGCCGGTTGGTGGTCAATCCCGGCAGCATCGGCATGCCGTATGGCCGGCCGGGGGCGCATTGGGCCCTGCTCGACCGCGGCGTGCATCTGCGGCGGACGGTGTTCGACCTCGACGCCGCCTGCGCCGCAACGGCTGCCCTGTCCGGCTATCCGGACGCCGCCGCCTGGGCCGATTGCTACATCCGGGCCAGGGTGGGCGACCGGGAGGCGACGGAGACCTTCCGGCCGCTGGCGGCCGCCCCGTAGCGGGGGCCTACCGACCCAGCGCGATGGCCGAGCCGGTGAAGGGCACCACCAGCGTGAAGCCCTGCGGCGTCGGCTGGACCGGCGTGCCGGCAGCGGTGCCGAACTGGGTGACGCCCCGGCCGAGATGCTCGGCGACGTCGTGGCGGCCGCCGGCGAAGTCGAAGGGCATGCTCTCCACCAGCCGGGCGGAGAACACGTTGGTGCCGACCAGCGGCGCCGCCGTCGCGTCGTCGGGAGCGGTGACCGTGGTGCCGACCACCAGGCTGGCGCGGCGGAAGGTGGCGATGCGCTCGCCTTGCGCGAAGGAGGCCGGGTCGTCGAAGGTCCCTTCCGGCCGGCGCTGCAGGTACAGCGAGAACTCCCCGACCGGATCGACCCCGAGTTGCAGTCCGCCGTTGTCGACGCCATGCGCCTGGAACGGCCGGGCGGCGAAGGTGAAATGGGCGGTCGTCTCGCCGCGTGGCCCCTCGAACAGCGGCACGTCGAGGAAGGGCAGGTGCAGGAAATAGCCGTAATCCGCCACCGGCCCGTCCGGCTCGGCCTGGTAGAAGCGCCCGGTGACGTACCAGGCGAGCTCGGCGGGGAGGAGGGCGGGCATGGGGTGGTCTTCCGGCTGGGCGGGCTTTGGAAGTTAGCATAGGCGATGCGGTCGGAGAGGAGGCTCGCCGATGCCGCTCCGGGGCTGTCGGGCAGGAGCAGTCACCGGCTGGCGATCCAGCGAAGCAACAGACAGTGGCACGGAGTATCCCGGCTCGGAACGGTTTCTACGATTGGGCCATCCCCCGCATCAATGTCAGCAGGGCATGTTCGAGGTCCTGCTCGAAGTCGTATCGCAGACCCTCCAAGCCGGGTAGCTCGATCACTTGCGCGGCAATCTCTGCCGGGTTGCTGAGCGGCCAAAGCCCAATGATGAGCGGCAGCGCATGCTTCACCACCTGTTCAAAGGCTCGCACCGGCATGTTGGGCACGCGGGCATGGAAGTCCTGCGCTGCCCGTTGCCGAACGGCCAGCAGGCTGCGTTTGAAATCGACCATGCGTTCGAGCGACACCTTGCGCTCGATGATGGACGGCAGGATGCTGGTCAGCCGGCAAAGCAACGGCCGAGCACAAATTGTCGAGGCGAAGACGCGGGCAATGTGTTCGACGCTCGATCCGGCTTTGCCGCCGCGCGCCAGCGCCGCGCTCAGCTCAGCATGCCACCCTGCATATTCTTCGACGAGCAGGTCCATCAGCACGGCCTCGCTGCTTTCGAAATACCGGTAGACGTTCGACTTCGTCATCTGCGCCTGGCGCGCAAGTTCGTTGATTCCCAGTTCGAGGACCGCTGGGCTCTGGCGCAGCATTTCTCGAGCGGTGGCCAGCAGGTGGCGGCGTCGCTCTTCCTTCTGCTCGGCGGAGCGAGCGCGAACGTATGAGATGGGCGAGTTCATACGGGATCACACTTCCCTTGATAAAAGACCGATGGTCTTCTATATTAAAGACCATCGGTCTCCAATCTTGCCTCAAAGCCAAGGACGCCGGCCACCTCCAGATTCACATAACTTCAACAGGCAAACATCATGGCTACCCACGGGGACGCTTGGGTCCTCATCACCGGGGCGTCCAGCGGTTTTGGCGAAGAATTCGCAAGGCAGTACGCGGCCAAGGGCCACCCGTTGATTCTGGTCGCACGCCGGCTCGATCGACTGCAGGCCTTGGCTGCGGCGCTGCACCAGGAGTATGGCGTCAAAGTCATCGTGGAGCAGGTCAATCTGTCGGACCTGGCCGCCGTCAACGGGTTACACGCAAACCTTCGCGAGCGCGGAATCGCAGTTGAGATCCTGATCAACAATGCAGGTCACGGCTTGCAAGGCCCCTTCCTCGACACACCGATGCAGAGCGCCTTGGACATATTGCAGTTGGACATCGCGAGCCTGACGGTCATGACGCGGCTCTTCGGTGAGGACATGCGCGAGCGGGGGCGCGGAAAGATACTGCTCGTCGCCAGTCTGCTGGCTTACTTTGGCGTGGAGAACATGGCCGTCTATGGCGCAGCCAAGGCCTATGTGCTGCGCCTTGGCGATGCGTTGCACCGTGAGTTCAAGCGCGATGGTGTGACTGTTACCTCGCTGTGCCCCGGCATCTCTGACACCGGATTTGCGCAGGCCGCGAAGCAGAAGATCACGTTGGGGCTCAAGCTGCTGATGATGAAGCCGGCACCGGTGGTGTGGGCGGGGATTCATGCGCTGGACACTGGCCGCATCAGCGTCGTTCCAGGCTTCAACAACAAGGCCGCCGTGGCGATGGTGTGGGCCACGCCGCGATGGCTGCACCAAGCAATTTTTGCGCGCATCATGAACCGTTGAGCGCCTTGCGCGCGGCGGGACATGGTGCGTTGCGCAGACATGGGATGAGGACGGTAACGAGTCAGATGGTGGTCTTCCCTCACACCCCCGTCTGCGCCGACAGCAGCACCACCGCCCGGCCCTGCAGCGCAAACGTCTCCCCCGCCGGCAGGTGCCCCTTCGGCGCCGCCTCCGGCTCGGCCGTGTCGACCAGGGCGGTCCAGAAGGCGCCGTCGGGGACCTCCGGCAGCAGGAAGGGCACCGGCTCGTGGTGGGCGTTCAGGAGGAGCATGAGCGTCGCCTCGGAGCCGCGGCGGCGGATGCCGGTCGGCTGGGCGCGGCCGTCGATCAGCATGCCCAGGCAGCGGGTCTGCGGGTTGGACCAGTCGCCGTTCTCCATCTCGCGCCCGTCCGGGCGCAGCCAGGCTACGTCCTTGACGTCCAGCTCCTCGTTGTAGAGGCCGGTCAGGAAGCGGCTGCGGCGCAGCACCGGGAAGCGCTGGCGCAGCGCGGTCAGCCGGCGGGTGAAATGGACCAGCCGGAGGCCGTCCTCGCCGATCGCCTCCCAATCCACCCAGCCGATCTCGTTGTCCTGGCAATAGGCGTTGTTGTTGCCCTGCTGGGTGCGGCCGAACTCGTCGCCGCCCAGCAGCATCGGCGTGCCCTGGGCCAGGAGAAGGGTGGCCAGCAGGTTGCGCTTCTGGCGCTCGCGCAGGGTCCGGATCGCGGGGTCCTGGGTCGGGCCCTCGGCGCCGTGGTTCCAGGACAGGTTGTCGGCATGGCCGTCGCGGTTGCCCTCGCCATTCGCCTCGTTGTGCCGGTCGTTGTAGGAGACGAGGTCGTTCAGGGTGAAGCCGTCATGGGCGGTGACGAAGTTGACGCTGGCCCAGGGCCGGCGGCCGCGCCGGTTGAACAGGTCGCCCGAGGCGGCGAGGCGGGAGGCGAGGTCGGCCACCTGGCCCTCGTCGCCCTTCCAGAAGCCGCGCACGGTGTTGCGGAAGCGGTCGTTCCACTCCGCCCATCCCGGCGGGAAGCCGCCGACCTGGTAGCCGCCGGGGCCGAGGTCCCAGGGCTCGGCGATCAGCTTCACCCCGGCCAGCACCGGGTCCTGGCGGCAGGTGTCGAGGAAGCCGCCATTCTCGTCGAAGCCGTGCGTCTCGCGGCCGAGGATGGTGGCGAGGTCGAAGCGGAAGCCGTCCACCCCCATCTCGGTCACCCAGTACCGCAGGCTGTCGGTCACCATCTGCAGCACCCGCTGGTGGCTGAGGTTCAGCGTGTTCCCGGTGCCGGTGTCGTTGATGTACCAGCGCCTGTCCTCCGCCAGCCGGTAGTAGGAGGCGTTGTCGATGCCCTTGAGCGAGAGGGTGGGCCCGCGCTCGTTGCCCTCGGCGGTGTGGTTGTAGACGACGTCGAGGATGACCTCGAGCCCGGCATCGTGCAGCCGGGCCACCATCTCCTTGAACTCCGCGGTCTCACCGGTGGCGGAGTAGAGCGGGTGCGGGGCGAAGAAGCCGATGGTGTTGTAGCCCCAGAAATTGCTCAAGGACCGCTCCAGCAGATGGCGGTCCTGGATGAAGGCGTGCACCGGCATGAGCTCGACCGCGGTGACGCCGAGAGCGCGCAGGTGGCCGACCACCTCGGGGTGGCCGAGCCCGGCGAAGGTGCCGCGCTGGCGCCGCGGCACGGCCGGGTGGCGCATGGTGTAGCCGCGGACATGCAGCTCGTAGACCACGCTGCGGTCCCAGCCGATCGCGGGCGGGCGCGACCGGCCCCAGGTGAAGGCGGGGTCGACCACCCGGCATTTCGGCATGAAGGGGGCGCTGTCGCGGTCGTCGAAGGACAGGTCCTCCTCCGGCGCGCCGATGGTGTAGCCGAACAGCGCGTCGTCCCAGGCCAGTTGGCCGACCAGCCGCTTGGCATAGGGGTCGAGCAGCAGCTTGTTCGGGTTGAAGCGGTGGCCGGCCGCCGGCTCCCAGGGGCCGTGCACGCGGTAGCCGTAGATGGTGCCGGGGCGGGCGTCGGGCAGGTAGCCGTGCCAGACCTCGTCGGTGTATTCCGGCAGCTCGACCCGGGCGAGCTCGCGCTTGCCCTCGTCGTCGAACAGGCACAGCTCGACCCTGGTGGCGTTGGCCGAGAACAGGGCGAAGTTCACGCCCAGCCCGTCCCAGGTGGCGCCGAGCGGGAAGGGCTGCCCCTCCAGCACCCGCACGGCCGCCGGTCGTACCTTCTTCATCCGCTTGTTCCCCTCCGGCCGGCTCTATCGCGGTCCCATGTCCTCTCGGGCACAAACCAATTGCCTCTCCCGCTTGCGGGAGAGGTCGGAGCCGCGTCAGCGGCTCCGGGTGAGGGCTTGCAGCCGCGATCACGGGCACCACTGCTGCGGAAGACTGCGCGGATCGTCCGCTCGCCCGCCGCAAGGCCACCGCTCTCGGGAAGACCGAGAGGCCCTCACCCGGAAATCCTGCGGATTTCCGACCTCTCCCGCAAGCGGGAGAGGCAATAGGCTCCCTCTGATCCAGAGATGCTTCGCCTCCGTCGCCTGTCACAGCGCCTCGCGCCAGCGGGACCGCCACAGCCGGTAATCCGCCCCGTATTCGCAGGCCGGGCTGGTCTCGTTGCCGAAGCGGTCGCGGAACGGGTTGAGCACCCGGTGGCCGCGCCAGTCGAACACGTCGGTCGCCGCCGTCGGTCCCAGCGCCTCGGCCAGCGCATCGTTCCTGAGGCCGCGCAGCAGGGCGAAGGCGTCGATCGGGCGCAGGCCGAGCCATTCGTCCAGATCGGTGGGGTGCAGGCACAGGCGGCGCCGCTTGCGCCAATGGCCGAGCACGTCCCAGACCACCGGCGCCGGCTCCTCCTCGTCCCCCGGCGGGCGGGCGACGGCGCGGATGTCGACCCGCTCGGCGAAGCAGCCGGTCAGCTCCACCCGCTCCGGCCCGGTGGCCGCGACCGTCAGGCCCAGCCGCTCGAAATGCTCGCGCTGCGGCTCGTCGGGGCCGGCGGGGGTGCGGGGCAGCGGCAGGCCGAGCCCGCCCTGCGCGGCGGGGTTCGAGATCAGGCGAAGCATCCTATTGACCATCGCGACCTCCTATCTGATGCAGGAACACCGGCAGCCGGCCGAAGACGGGGCCGAGATCGGCCCGGCTGCCCCCATCCCCCCGCACGTCACCCCCACCATCCGCCACATCCGGCAGCGACAGCGCCGTGCCGTCGAAGCCGGTCAGGCCCAAAGCCCCGTTCAGCTTGCCGGCGACCAGGCGCGGCACGGCGACCACCAGGTGCCGGCCGTCCAGCGACCGGCGCCAGGCCACGACATGGGCCGCCGCCGGGCCTTGCGCCGGCACCGGCGCATAGCCGCCGCGGGCGAACAGGGCCGGGTCGTCGCGGCGCAGGCGCAGCAGCCGCGCCGCCAGCCAATGCTTGATCCGCCCGTCCGGCCAGGCGGCGGCGAGCTCCGCCGGATCGGCCTCGGCCACCGCATCGAGCTGCCGGTCCAGCCGGGCCCAGTCGACCGGGCGGCGGTTGTCGGGGTCGACCAGCGACAGGTCCCATTCCTCGGTGCCCTGGTACAGGTCGGGCACGCCGGGCAGGGTCATCTGCATCGCCAGCTGGGCCAGGCCGTCGATGGCGCCGATGCGGGCCACCCGTTCGGCGAAGGGCGCGATCGCGGCCGGGAACGGGCCGGCCGGATCGAGCGCGGCGCGGACGAAGCGGTCCAGCCCGGCTTCGTAGGCCTGGTCCGGGTCGGTCCAGCTGGTCTCGTCCTTGCCCTCGCGCGCCGCCTTCAGCAGATAGGCCGCGATCCGGTCGGCATGGGCCGCGTCCGGGCCGCCGGCGGGCCAGGTGCCGATCACGGTCTGATAGAACAGGTGCTCGTGCCGGCGGCTCGGCACCGGGCGGTCGTCGCTGCCGCCGCGATGGGGCGCCAGCAGGGCGGACCAGGCGGCGAGGCCGGACTGCCAGTCCGGCGCCAGCTCGGTGAGCGCCGCGAGGCGGGCGCGGACATCGGCGCCGCGCTTGTGGTCGTGGGTCGACAGCGCCGACAGGGCGTCCGGCCAGTCGCGCCGGCGGCGGGCGAAGACCGCGTGGAAGTCGTCGGGCGCGAGGCCGAACCGCTCCGGCCAGCCGCCGACCTCGTTCAGCGAGGCGAGGGGGAGGTGGCGGTAGAAGGCCGTGTCCTCCACCGCCTTGGCCGCGACCGCGCCGGTCAGCTGCTGGAAGCGCCGCAGGACCAGGGCGGCCTCGCCGCCCGGGATCCGGCCGGAGACGAGCTTCGCCACCAGGTCGAGCGCCGGCCCGGGCACGGCGTCGCGCGCCCGGGCGATGGCGGCGTCGAGGCCGAAGGTCCCGCCGGGATAGCCGCGATAGGCCTGCAGCTGCTCGATCACCGCGGCCAGGGCGTCGCGCAGGGCGGCGCGGGTCAGGTCGCGGCTCTCCCAGCCGGCATAGGCCAGGCGGTCGACGGCGTCGACCAGCGCCTCGAAAGGCGCGGCCAGGCTGCCTTCGATCACCGCGCGGCGGCAGCGGCGGATGGTGCCGGCCATGCTGCCCTGGTCGCCGGTGAAGCGGGCATGGGCGGCGCGGACCGGGCCGGCGGCGGCCGGGTCGAGCTGCAGCGCATGGATCGCGTTGGCGACCTCGTAGCCGGTGGTGCCCTCGACCGGCCAGTCGGCGGGCAGGTCCTCGCGCTCGGCCAGGATCTTCTCGACCCAGATGGCGAAGGGCGCGCCGGCGGGGCGGACGGCGTCGACCGCCTGGCGCAGCCGGGCCAGGTAGGCGCCCGGATCGGCCAGCCCGTCGACATGGTCGATGCGCAGCCCCTGGACATGCCCGGCGGCGACGGCGCCCAGGATGCGGCCGTGCACGGCGTCGAACACCGCCGGGTCCTCGACCCGCACCGCCACCAGGCCGTCGATGTCGAAGAAGCGGCGGTAGTTGATCTCGGCCGCCGCCACCCGCCAATGGGCCAGGCGGTAGTGCTGCCGTTCCAGGATCGCGTGCAGCGCGTCGGGGCCCGGGCTCTCGTCGATCGTCTCCACCGTGCCGGGGGCGAGGGGCAGGGTGTGGCCGGGAACCGAGACGACGGGGCGGCCGGTGGCGGGGTCGCGATGCAGCCGGACGTCGCCGGCGCGCAGCGCCTCGCCGTAGCGCCGGCCGAGGACCGGCAGCAGCACCCGGCCGGGATGGGCCGGCGCGTCCCAGTCGATGTCGAACACCGCGGCGTGCGGGCTGGCCCGGCCGTGCTCCAGCACGTCGCGCCACCACGGATTGTCCGGGCAGGCGGCCATGTGGTTCGGCACGATGTCGAGGATCAGGCTCAAGTCCTGCGACCGCAGCGCCTCGGCGAAGCGCTCGAAGCCGGCCTCGCCGCCGCGCTCCCGGTCGATCCGGGTCGGGTCGATCACGTCGTAGCCGTGGACCGAGCCGGGCCGGGCGGCCAGCAGCGGCGAGGCGTAGACATGGCTGATGCCGAGCCGGGCGAGATAGGGCAGGGCGGCGCGGGCGTCGTCCAGCGTGAAGCCGGCATGGAGCTGCAGCCGGGCGGTGGCGCGCGGCGGGTGGGTCATCGCGGTCATGCCGCGGGCTCCAGCGCCACGACCGTGCCCCAGCCCGTGACGCCGTCGGGCAGGGCGGCGGCGAGGCTGGTGGCGCTCTCGAACAGGATCTCGCCGGACGGCATGTCCCAGGCGGGGCCCCGGTCCGGCGCCAGATGGGCGACGATGCGCAGCCAGCCGCCGCCCCGCAGCATCCAGGCGACGTCCAGCATCCGGCCGCGGCTGCGGTCGATGCCCGGGCCGATCCGGTGCGGCGCCAGCAGCGGCACCACCCGCCGCCGCCGGATGTCGAGCAGCCGGCGCACCAGGTCGAGCCGGCGGGCGGCCTGGGGATCGCCGTCGTCGGGCTGCAGCACGGCGGACTCGAAGGTGGCGGGGTCGAGCGCGTCGGGCAGGGTCTCGGCCGCGTCGGCGAAGCCGGCGAATTGCGCGAACTCCTCGCGCCGGCCGCGGCGCACCGCGTCGGCCAGCTCGCCCTCGAAGTCGCAGAAGAAGGGGAAAGGCTGGCGGCTGCCCCATTCCTCGCCCATGAACAGCAGCGGGATCTGCGGCGCCAGCAGCAGCACCGCCGTCATCGCCTCCACCGCCGCCGGCTCGGCCAGGGCGGCCAGCCGGTCGCCGAGGGCGCGGTTGCCGATCTGGTCGTGGTTCTGCAGGAAATTGACGAAGGCGGTCGGCGGCAGATGGGCGCTGGGCTCGCCGCGCGGGGCCCGCCGCCGCTCCGACCAGTCGCCCTGGTAGACGAAGCCTTCGGCCAGCGCCCGCCCCAGGCGGGCCACCGGCGCGTCGGCATAGTCGGCGTAGTAGCCGTCGGCCTCGCCGGTCAGCGCGGCATGGGCGGCGTGGTGGACATCGTCGTTCCACTGCGCGTCGTAGCACGCGGAGACGCAAGGCGAGCCGGCCAGGCGGCGAGCCTCGTTGCGGTCGTTCTCCAGCACCAGATGGATGTGTCGGTCGGGGAAGGCGGCGCGGACGGCGTCGGCGATCTCGGTCAGGATGTCCGGCCGGCTGTCGTCCCGGATCGCGTGCACGGCGTCGAAGCGCAGCCCGTCGAGGCGGAACTCCTCCAGCCAGTACAGCGCGTTGTGGCGGAAGAAGGCGCGCACCTGGGGCCGGCGGAAGTCGATCGCCGGGCCCCAGGGCGTGGGCCGGTCCGCATCGAAGAAGGATTTGGCGTAGAGCGGCAGGAAGTTCCCGGCTGGGCCGAAATGGTTGTAGACGACGTCCAGCAGCACCATCAGCCCGCGCATATGCGCCGCGTCGACCAGGCGCTTCAGGTCGTCCGGCGTGCCGTAGATCGAGGCGGGAGCGAAGGGCAGCACCCCGTCATAGCCCCAGCCGCGCGCCCCGGGGAAATCGGCGACCGGCATCAGCTCGATCGCGGTGACGCCGAGTTCGGCGAGGTGGTCCAGCCGCCGCTCCACCGCCGCGAAGCCGCCGGGCCGGCCGATGGCTCCGCAATGCAGCTCGTAGATCACCGCCTCGTGCCAGGGCCGGCCGTGCCAGCCCTCGGCCTGCCACTCGAAGGCGTCCGGGTCGCAGACCAGGGACGGGCCGAAGGGGCCGCCCGCCTGGGCGCGCGAGGCCGGGTCGGGCACCTCGGTGCCGTCGGCCAAGCGGTAGCGGTAGGGCGAGCCCGCCGGCGCGCCCGTCACGGTGCGGCCGAACCAGCCGTCGTCCAGCCGCTCCAGCGGCAGGGGGACGCCGTCCTGGCCGAGCAGCAGGGTCACGGCTTCGGCATCGGGCGCCCACAGGCGGAAGCGGGTGCCGCCGTCCAGGCGCAGCTCGGCGCCGAAGGGCATGGCATGGGCGGTGCGCTCGGGCTGCGACGCCGGAGCGGCACGGGCGGCGGCCGGCGGGGTCATCGCCCGCCCTCCGGCCGCAGGACCCGCGTCCGGTCAGCCCCGCTTCGGCGCGCCATCGGGGTCCAGCTCCTCCGCCCCTTCGGGCACGCTGCCGGTGCCCTGGCTCTCCTCGCCCAGGATCTCCGCCTCGGCCTCGGCCCAGTGCTGCTGCTGTCCGCCCTCGGGCCGGCCCAGCGCCTCCCAGATCTCATAGGCGCGGCGCCGGATCCGCTCGTCGCGATCGTCGCTCATCCACCACTCCATCTTTAGTATTAGAGTCATTATGGTTCATTCGTCCGTCCGTGCACTCCGATTCGCACCAGCAAATGTGAATGTTTTGTAAATTGAAACGATCTTTCTTCCCTGTCCGTCCCGATATTCACGTGGCCTTCGCGCAGAAATTATTGTCGGGCAAAAGAAATCGCTTCGCTTCCGTCCGAAGTATTTCTTCCTGTCTGCGGCGGGACGCACCGAGGCGGCTGCACCCGCTGGCATCGGGATCTCGGCGAGGCCGCCCGCGACGGAAACGCGCCGCAACGCGGCCTCATCAGCGTCAATAGCGGCCGCGCGGTTCGGTTCCGGGCCGCTCGCAGATTCTTTCCGTGCTGGGAAAAGAGTCTTTCCAGTTCCGGAACGAGTGCGGCATGATCGCCGTCGCGATGCCCGCTTGACGGGTGGAGACGGGAATTGGTAACGTTCCCACAACCCGCCCGAGAGGCGGGGAAACGGCTTCACCGGGGGAGACACCTTTGAACGGCAAGCGCCAGCCAACGATCATCGATGTCGCCCGCCTGTCCGGCGTGTCGAAGACGACGGTGGCGCGGGTGCTGTCCGGCGTCGGCGCGGTCCATGCCGAGACCCGCCGGCGGGTGGAGGAGGCGGTCCGCCAGTCCGGCTACGAGCGCAACCACCTGGCCTTCGGGCTGCGCACCGGCCGCAGCCGCATGATGGGCCTGGTGATCCCCGACATCTCGAACCCGTTCTGGGCCGACCTCGCCCGCGGCGCCCAGGACCGGGCGGAGGCTTCGAGGCGGTCGCTGCTGATCTTCAGCTCCGACTGGGATGCGGAGCGCGAGCGCCGCCACCTGCAGGCGCTGCGCCAGGCCCGGGTCGACGGCATCATCCTCAATCCGGCGACCGACGATCGCGGCCTCCTGCGCCAGACCGAGGCGCCGGTGGTGGTGATCGGCTCCTCCGGCGAGCGCTTCCCCGAATTCTCCAGCGTGCGCAGCGACGTCGCCCAGGGCGTGCGCCTCGCCCTCGACTACCTGATCGCCGCCGGGCACCGCCATATCGGCCTGATCAACGGCCGCGACCGGCGCGTCGCCCGCACCCGCTTCGTCACCGAGGCGCAGGCGCATTGGCAGCGCCACGGCTTCGATCCTGCCTCCCTGCCGATGGACGAGGGCGACTACACCACGGAATCCGGCCAGGCGGCGACGCGCCGGCTGATCGAACGGGAGGGCCGGCGGATGACCGCGGTCTTCGCCGCCAACGACCTGATGGCGGTGGGCGCCATCCTGGCCGCCCGCGCTGCCGGCCTAGCCTGCCCGCGCGACATCTCGATCATGGGCATGGACGGGGTCGAGGCCGGCAGCTTCACCGATCCCGGCCTGACCACGGTCGACAAGCCGCGCTACGACATGGGCGTCCACGCGATGCGCCAGCTGCAGGCCGAGATCGACGGCGAGGCCGAGATTGTCCACACCGTGCTGCCCTGCCGGGTGGTCGAGCGCGCCTCGGTCGCCGCCCCGCCGCCGGTTTTGCGCAGCGTCCGGCCTCCGGCCGCGCGCACGGTCCGGAAGAAGAGCGCCTGACATGACCGGCCTCGATCACAGCTCCCCGGCTTCGATTCCGGCCCTCGGTGGGAACGTTCCCAGGATCGCCCGCGAATCCGCCCTGCGGCGGGTCTGGCGCTGGCGCGGCTACTACCTGATGCTGCTGCCGGGCCTGCTGTATTTCGTGGTCTTCCACTACCTGCCGATCTGGCAGGCCAAGCTGGCGTTCCAGGACTACCGCATCATCGGCCCCAGCGTCTGGGTCGGGCTGAAGCATTTCCGGGCGCTGTTCGACAGCCCCGTCTTCTACCAGGTGCTGTGGAACACGGTGCTGATCAGCGCCATGAAGCTGGTCATCCTGTTCCCGGTGCCGGTGATCGTGGCGATGCTGGTCAACGAGGTGCAGGGCCGGCGCTACCGCCGCTTCGTGCAGTCGGCGATCTACCTGCCGCATTTCCTGTCCTGGATCGTCATCGCCGGCGTGTTCATCGCCGTGCTGTCGCCGACCGACGGCACGGTCAACGCCATCCTCGGCCTGTTCGGCTTCGCGCCGGTGCCGTTCATGACCTCGGAGGGCTCGATCCTCTGGGTCCTGGTCTTCTCCGAGATGTGGCGCAGCGCCGGCTGGGATTCCCTTCTGTTCCTCGCCGCGGCGATGGCGATCGACCCGCAGCTCTACGACGCCGCGACGATCGACGGGGCAGGCCGCTGGCGCAAGATCTGGCACGTCACCCTGCCGGCCCTGGTTCCGACCATGGCGACGGTCTTCATCCTCAATCTCGGCGCCTTCATGAGCGCCGGCTTCGACCAGGTGTTCAACTTCTCCAACGATGCGATCCGCGACCGGATCGACATCCTCGACACCTATGTCTACCGCATGGGCCTGGTCGGCGGCGAATACGCCTATGCCACCGCCGCCGGCGTGTTCAAGGCGGTGATCGGCATGGCCATGATCCTGGCCGCCCATTTCGTCTCCAAGCGCATCACCGGCAAGGGGGTGTGGTGATGGCCGCCACTCGCATCCGCCGGACCCCGCTCGAGCGCATCGAATACGCCATCATCTGCTCGACCCTGCTGCTGATGGTGGTGGTGACGGTCCAGCCGATCCTGAACCTGCTGGCGGTGTCGCTGTCCGACAGCGCCGAGGTGCCGGGGATGAGCGGCCTGGCCGTGCTGCCGCACGGCTTCTCGCTCGACGTCTGGCAGGTGCTGCTGACCCATCCGCAGGTGCTGAAGGGTCTGGCCAACAGCCTGCTGATCACCATCGCCGGCACGGTGATCAACGTCGTCGCCACCACGCTGATGGCCTGGGCCCTGTCGCGCGAGGGGCTGCCGGGGCGGCGGGCAATCCTGGTCTTCATCCTGGTGACCGTGGTGTTCGAGCCCGGGGTGGTGCCGGACTACCTGGTGATGAAGCAGCTCGGCCTGCTCAACTCCTACTGGTCGGTGATCCTCTACCGCGGCGTCTTCGCCTGGTACCTGATCGTGCTGATCCGCTTCTTCGAGGAGATCCCGAAGGAGCTCTTGGAGGCGGCCGAGATGGAGGGCGCCTCGCCGCTGCAGACCCTCTGGTACGTGGTGGCGCCCTTGGCGCTGCCGGCGATCGCCACCATCACCCTGTTCTACACGGTGCTGCACTGGAACGAGTATTTCCGGGCGATGATCTACCTGAACGACCCCGGAATGTGGCCGCTGCAGGTGGTGCTGCGCCAGTTCGTGGTCGAGGGCGACAAGTCGCTGATGGTCGGGCTGGACGCCATGAACAAATACACCGGCGGCAGCCAGATCGACCTCAGGGCACTGAAGGCCGGGATGATCATCCTGACCCTGATCCCGGTGCTGGCGATCTACCCGCTGATCCTGAAGTTCTTCACCAAGGGCACGATGAGCGGGGCCGTGAAGGGATGACCCGCCGCCATGACCCTCAATCAAAAAACCGAGGAGGAGACGCAATGAACAAGATGCTTCTGGGGCCCGCGCTGGCCCTGGTGTTCGCGGCGGCGCTGGGCGCGTCGGCGCAGGCCGCCGACCCGGTGACGATCCGCGTCGTCAGCAAGGACTTCACCAAGTCGAACCCGGACGACGTCAAGCTGGTGGCGGCGATCGAGGCGGGGATGGCCGCCAAGGGCCATCCGATCAAGATCGACCTGGTCGACGTGCCGCCCGGCGGCTATGCCGACAAGCTGTCGCTGATGCTGCTGTCGGGCGACATCCCCGACCTGATCTATTTCCAGGGCGGCGACCAGAAGATCGTCGAGCAGGGCCTCCTGGAGGACTGGCGGCCCTGGCTGGACAAGGCGCCGAACCTGAAGCAGGCGCTGTGGGCGCACAACAAGCCGCGGCTCGAGAACTACCCCTATCTGATCTACCCGTTCCCGGTGCGGGCCAAGGTCGGGGTGATGCGCCAGGACTGGCTGGAGAAGACCGGCCTGCCGGCGCCGCAGACCCTCGACGACTGGGAAGCCCTGTTCCGCAAGATCGTGGACGGCGATCTCGACGGCAACGGCAAGAAGGACAGCTACGGCATCACGGTCGCGACCATCCCACCGGCCGGCGCCACGGACGAGCTGGACGAGATCTTCAACCAGGCCTTCGGCGTCAGCGGCACCTGGCTGAAGGATGCCTCCGGCCAGTGGATCCACGCCCGCGTCTCGACGCAGGAGCGCGACAAGATCGCCTATTACCGCAAGCTGTTCGCGGAAGGGCTGCTGGATCCCGACTTCATCACCACCAAGTGGGACACGCGCGAGGACAAGTTCTACTCCGGCCGGGTCGGCGTGATCCTCGGCGTGGTCGGCGTCAACATGGACATCTACCAGGGCAAGATGCGCCAGGTGCATCCGGGCACGGCCCTGGTGCCGCTGGACCCGCCGAAGGGCCCGGGCGGGCAGGGGCTGCGCGCCGTCGACGTCAGCCGCGAGAGCCGCGGCTTCGCCATGTCCGCCATCTCCGAGCACAAGGAGGACGTGGTCGCGCTGATGGACTTCATGGCCAGCCCCGAGGGCCAGGCGATCGACCGCATGGGCTTCGAGGGCGAGGAGTGGGTCAAGGACGGCGGTGCGATCAAGACCACCGACAAGATGGCGACCTGGTATCCGCGCTTCATCATCGACCAGCCGGACGCCTGGACGCCGCCGGCGCCGCTGATGTCGGAGCAGGCCGAGAAGTCGGTCGCGCTGGCCCAGAAATACTACGCGCCGGACGACGCCTTCGTCTTTCCCAGCGAATACACGGCCCGGCTGGACGCGGCGGAGAACGTCTACCGCAGCTATGCCTGGAAGTTCATTTCCGGCGAGCTGCCGATCGACAAGTGGGACGAGTACGTCGCCGAGTGGAACGCCAAGGGCGGCGCCGAGATCACCGAATATGCGAGGACCAAGCTGAATGGAACGAACTGAGGCGGGGCCGTCGCTGAAAGGCCGGATCCGGGGCATGCTGCATGGCGTCGCGTTCGGCGACGCCCTGGGCGCCACGATCGAGAAGCTGTCCGCGGCCGAGATCCGGCAGCGCTACGGCCGGGTCACCTCGCTCGATGTCGACTGGCACCGCATGGCGCTGTCGGAGGCGGAGCGCGGCGGCCGGATCCGCGGCCACGGCATCGTCACCGACGACACGCTGATGACGCTGTGCCTGATGGCGGTCTACGAGGAGGCGGGCCGCCATCTCGACGCCTGGGACATGGCCGGCGGCATGGTCCGCCAGATCGCCTGGACGCCGCGCTGGATCCCCGAGATGCAGCGCGAGACCATGCTGATCGAGCGGCTGTTCTACCCGGAGAAGTGGATCTTCCAGCGCCACCAGCTGACCAGCTGCGATCCGCGCGAGGGCGGCATCGGCAACATGGTCAATTGCGGTGCCGCCATGTACATCGCCCCGGTCGGAGCGGTGAATGCCTGCGACCCGAAGGCGGCCTATGACGAGGCGGTCGACCTCGCCGCCGGGCACCAGCACAGCTACGGGCTGGAGGCGGCGGGGGTGATGGCCGCCTGCGTCGCCGCCGCCATGGTGCCCGGCACCACCGTTGAAACGGTGGTTGAGACCGCGATCGAGCTGGCCAAGGACGGCACCCGCGCCGCCATCGCCGACATCGCCGAGGCGGCACGGCGGCTGAAGCCCCACCGCGCCGACCACGCCCGGGTGACGGCGGAGTTCCAGTCGGTCATCGGCCGCTACTCCAGCATGGGCGACAATGTCCACCGCCGGGTGGAAACGGCGGGGGTGCCGACGAACGACTACACCCCGTCGCGCCTGCGGGCGATCGAGGAGCTGCCGCTGGCGCTCGGCTTCTGCCTGATCCATGACGGCGACTTCCGGGCGGCGATCGTGGATGGCGTGAATTCCGGCCGCGACACCGATTCCATCGGCTGCATGGCCGGGGCCATCCTCGGCGCGATGCAGGGCGAGGCGGTGATCGACCCGGCCGACCGCAACCTGCTGGACCGCGCCAACCGCTTCGACCTGGCGGCCGAGGCCGACCGCTTCCACCAGGTCTCCGCCGCCATCCTGGCCGCCGATCTCGACCGCGCCCGCCGGCGCGACGCCCAGCGCCTGGCGCTGACCGCCGGCGGACCCTTCGCCCGCACTTCCTCTCAAGTCCCCCCTCCCCTTGCGGGAGGGGGGCAGGGGGAGGGGTCTGCGCGCGTCCGCGCGCGAATGGGAAAAGGATCGCGGGGCAGATCCGCCAGCGTGTTGAGCGA